>NZ_JARJLT010000207.1 GCF_029335315.1 Pseudomonas citronellolis | reverse complement strand
CCGGCGGCGCCGGCGGTTTCTCTGGCACCAGGCGCGCTTGGAGCTGGCGCGCCAGGTCGCCGATCTCGTTCTGCAGGCCGGCGCCGGGGGCGGGATCGTCCGGGTCGCGCAGCCATACGCGCAACTGCAGCAGCGGCGTGGAGATATGCCGACCGAGGCGCAGGCTGAGGGTCAGGGTGAGCAGCAGCAGGATCAGGCTGATCAGCCCCATGCTCTGCAGGCTGACCATCATCGGCTGCTGGAACTGTTCCATGTTCAGGCTGATGCGCAGTTGCCCGGCCATCACTTCCTGGAAGGTGATCTGCGTCGAGTAGACCCCTTCGGTGTCGCCCAGCAGGCTCTGCTTGGGGCGCGAACCGGCCTCGGCCAGGGTGCGGCCGTCGGCGCTGTAGATGGCGGCGTGGGCCACCAGCGGGTTCTTCGTCAGGTTGTTGAGCAGCACGTTGAGGCTGAGGATGTCGTTGGACACCAGCAACTCGGTGGCCGAGGCGGCGGTCTGGGTAGTCAGGCTCTGGCCCACGGCGTCGGCCTGCTGGTGCATGGCCTGCTTGAACTGCATGCCCATCACCCAGGCGTAGATCAGCAGCGCCGCCGCCACCAGCACCAGGCTGTGGATGGCGATACGCAGGGCCACCGGTACCCGGCGCTGGCGCAGGGCGTGGTAGAGCAACAGGAAGAAATTGTCGGGCTTGACGGAGGTGGGCCGGGTCACAGCGGGCTCGGTCTTCTATGAGGCAGTTGCCGGGCAGTATAACGGCGCCCCGGAAACGGGCAAAGCTTCGTCCGGCCTGCAATTGGGCGGGTCGCCCGAAGGTATGCGCCGATCCGATCGGCGGTTGCCCGGTGCACGGCCGAGAAAGTCGGTAGAATGTGCGCTTTTTCCATGGCGGAGACTGCGCCTTGCGCGAAATCGTCCTGATCAATATCACCGGGGAAGACCGCCCCGGCCTCACCGCGGCCGTCACCGGCGTACTGGCCCAGGGCGGGGTGAACATCCTCGACATCGGCCAGGCGGTCATCCACGACACCCTGTCCTTCGGCATCCTGGTGGAAATCCCGGACACCGAGCGGGCGTCCTCGGTCCTCAAGGACGTGCTGTTCACCGCCTACAAACTGGATCAGCAGGTGCGCTTCACTCCGGTGTCGGAAGCCGACTACCAGCAGTGGGTCGACGGCCAGGGCAAGCCGCGCCAGATCGTCACCCTGCTGACCCGGCGGGTGACCGCGGAGCAGCTGCAGCGGGTCAGCTCGATCACCGCCAAGTACGGCCTGAACATCGACCAGATCGACCGCCTGTCCGGGCGCATGCCGCTGAACATGCCGGCCGACCGTGGCAAGGGCTGCATCGAGTTCTCCGTGCGTGGAGAACCGGCCGACCCGGTGGCGCTGCGCGCCGAGTTCCTCAGCGTGGCCCAGGAACTCAATGTCGACATCGCCTTCCAGCAGGACTCGCTGTTCCGCCGCAACCGCCGCCTGGCGGTATTCGACATGGACTCGACGCTGATCGAGGCCGAGGTCATCGACGAACTGGCCAAGGCTGCCGGGGTCGGCGAGCAGGTGTCGGAAATCACCGAGCGGGCGATGCGCGGCGAGCTGGATTTCCGTGCCAGCTTCAAGGAGCGCCTGGCGCTGCTCCAGGGGCTTTCCGAGGGCGTGCTCGAGGAAGTCGGCGCGTCGCTGCGCCTGACCGAGGGCGCCGAGACGCTGTTCGCCGAACTCAAGCGCCTGGGCTACAAGACCGCCATCCTGTCCGGCGGCTTCACCTATTTCGCTCGCCAGCTGCAAGCCAAGCTGGGCATCGACTACGTGTTCGCCAACGAGTTGCAGATCGTCGACGGCAAGGTCACCGGCGTGGCCGTGGAGCCGATCGTCGACGCCCAGCGCAAGGCCGACCTGCTGCGCGAACTGGCGGCGAAGGAAGGCCTGCAACTGGAGCAGACCATCGCCGTGGGCGACGGCGCCAACGACCTGCCGATGCTCGGCCTGGCCGGCCTCGGCGTGGCCTTCCGCGCCAAGCCGCTGGTCAAGCAGTCGGCCAAGCAGGCGATCTCCACCCTGGGCCTGGACGGCATCCTCTACCTGCTGGGCTTCCGCGACCGCGAGGGCGTGGATGGGCGTTGAGTTCGTCGCGCCATGAAAAAGCCGCCTTCGGGCGGCTTTTTTGTGTTTGGGCGCGGCGGTCCAGAAGCGTAGGGCGAATAACGCGAAGCGTTATCCGCCGCCCAGCGACGATGCGCGGCGGTTCAAGGGTTGATTGGTGCGTTGGGGTAATGGCGTATAACCGCGAACGGTTATACGCCCTACGAAGGCTCCCATGGGGCGCGGCGGGTTACTCCTCCGAGGAGAAGTCGTAGTCCATCGCCTGGCTCGGCCCCTGCAGGTAGCGGCCCTGGATGTAGTTGGCGCCCGCCTGCCACAGCGTGGCCAGGGCGGTGGCGCTTTCCACCATGGGCACGATGGTCAGCTTGGCCTGGGCGTGCAGGCTGGCCATCAGGGTACGCAGGGTTTCCTGGTTCTCCGGGCGGCCGAGGTCCTGCACGTAGGAGCCGTCGATCTTCACGAAATCGACGCTCATGTGCTTGAGCGTGTTGAACGGGTTCAGCGCGCAGCCGAACTGGCCCAGGGCGACCTGGCAGTGCAGCTCGGCGAGGCCCTGGCTGAGCGCCTTGGCCTGCTTCAGGTAGGCGACCGCGTCAGTTTCGCTGATCTGCAGGATCAGCGAGTCCGCCGGCAGTCGCGCGGCCTTCAGCGCCACCGCCAGCCAGGGTAGCAGCCCGGCGTCCTGCAGGCTCGAGCCGGACAGGTGGACGAACAGCTTGGTGCTGTGGCCCTTGGCGCGGTGCTCGGCGAGCAGCTTGATGGAGTTCAGCAGCACCCAGCGGTCGATGCGTTCGGCGAGCCCGCCGGCCTTGGCCGCACCGAGGAAGTCGGCGGCAGGGACTTCCTCGCCCTGCGGGTTGAGCAGGCGCAGCAGCACTTCGTAGTGCTCGTGGCTGTCGCCGCGCAGGCTGATGATCGGCTGGAACAGCAGGCGGAAGCCGTTCTGTTCCAGGGCCTGCTGGACGATGGCCAGCAGGTCGCCGCGGTTGGCTGCGGCGGCCAGTTCGTCGGCTGGATCGTAGCGCTTGATGCCGTTGCCGTCGGCCTGGGCCACTTCGTCGGCGCAGCGGTGCGCGCGGTCGATGACGTCCTGGGCGCGGCTGGTCTTCTCGTCGAGCCCGGCGCAGCCGATCGACAGGGTCACCTGGGCGGTGCGCCCGTGGATGTCGAACAGGTGGCTCTCGACCTTCTTCAGCAGCCCAGCGAACAGCGCTTCGCTCTGTTCCGGCGTCTGGCCGTCGACCAGTACGCTGAAGGCGTCGTCGCTGAAGCGCGCCAGCAGGGTGTCGGCCGGCAGCTGTTCGCGGAGCAGGTTGGCGAGGTCGGCCAGCAGCAGGTCGATGCTGGCGATGCCCAGGCTCAGCTGCAGGTTCTGCGCGCGGTCGAGCAGCAGGTAGGCGAGGGTGGCGGTTTGCCCCGCAGTGACGGCGCGCTCCACGGCGGCATCCATCAGGTCGAGGAAGTGCGCGCGGTTGAACAGCCCGGTGACCAGGTCCTGGCTGCTGACTTCACGAAGCTTTTCGTGCAGTTCGCTGTTGTCCTGCTCGGCGCGAATCACCACCTGGATGCAGGGCTCGCCGTCGTAGGTGGCGGGCGAGAAACCCATGCGCGCCTTGAACGCCTGGCCGTCGACGCGGACGCCGGCGCAGAGCAGCTCCTTGTCGCCGTTGCCGTGCTGGTAGCCCTTGAGGAAGTCCTTGAAGGTGCTTTGGTCGCTGCTGCCGATCAGGTCGATCATCGGCAGGCCTTCCAGTTCTTCGGCGTCTTCGTAGCCGAACAGCGCGACGTAGGCGCGGTTGGCATAGATGTGCATGCCGTCGTGGACGTAGGTGATGGCGTCCACCGAGCTGTCCAGCAGCAGCTGGCAGCGTTTTTCCGCTTCGCGCAGGGCTACTTCGGCGGAGCGCCGGGCGCGGCGCTCCTCGAGGCTGGCGAACTCGCGGTTGGCCACCAGCACCAGGCGCTCGTCCTCGCCCTGGGGCAGGGCGTCGTGGGCGCCGAGGGCCAGGGCCTGGGTGATGTCGTCGGAGTCGTTGCCTTCGACCAACTGGATGAAGGGGATGTCCTTGGCCTGGCGACGCAGGGTGGCCAGCGCTTCGTCCGGGGCCAGGGCGGCGCTTTGCGGCGCGGCGATCAGCAGGTCCCAGGTCTGCTGCAGGGCCTCGCCGAGGTCCTCGGCGGACGTGAGACGGTGCACGCGGGTGGCGCGACCGGCGTTGCGGAACAGGCTGACCAGGCGCTCGGCTTCGTTCTGCGAGTCTTCCAGGATCAGCAGGCGGACGGTTTTCTTTTCATTGGCCATGGAAAGCTGCTTATAACGCGCCGGGCGGCAGCCAGAAGGCGACGAGTGGAGTGCGCCCGAATCTACAGAGACTTCCATAGCGAGTCAAAATCTTCCTCCCCCGGGCCGCTGTGGCTATTCGTCCCTGTGACCGGCTTATCGTCGGCGTCCTTCGGACGCTCCTGGCTGCGGTATTCGAACTGGCTGAAACTGCCGGTGGCGGTGACCTTGCGGGTCAGGGTGGCGCGGCGTTCCTCGCCGTGCAGGTTGATCTGCACCCGGCTGCCTTCCTGGAACGGCAGGCGCGGCGAGATCAGCGTCGCCGGCCGCGAGATGGCGGCGATTTCCGGCAGCAGCAGGGCGCGCAGGTAGTGGCTGCTCTGCTCCGACTTGCGCAGCAGTTGCAGGCCGCAGGGCTGGGCGATGGGCGCGATCAGCTCGATGCCCATCTGCGTGCCGCCGCCGCGTACCTGGCGGATCCAGCGCACCACCGCGACGCTCCAGCCCTGGCCGGGGGCGTCCTGGATACCGAGCAGCTCGCCGGCCTGCAGCTGGCTGGGGATTTCCTTCGGCCAGGTCAGGCAGTAGCCGCCGGGGCTGTGGTTGACGATGGGCAGGGGGTATACCGGGTACTCGTCGCCGGCGTCTTCGGCGACGCCGGGGCCGCTCTTCTCGTTGGCCTGGCTCAGCGGCTGGTATTCGATTTCCTCGAGGGGCACGCCCGGCTGCCAGTCGTTGACCTTCTGCGCGTCGAAGGCGCCCGACCAGGCGTCCTTGGTCTCGTGCTGGAAGGTCGGCTGGCGCACCGGCTCGGGCAGCTTGAGCAGCTCCGCGAAGCTGCAGCGGCCGGCCAGGTAGTAGTGCAGGGCGCTCATGCCGATGCACAGGGTCAGCTGGCCCTGGCCCAGGGTGCGCTGGAAGCTGCGTTCGGCGATGTCGCCCCAGGCGCTGGCGAGGTGTTGCAGCAGGTCCAGGCTGAATCTTTCGTTGACCTTGAACGGCAGCGCGCCACGTTTCTCCGGCGCGCATTCGAGGTATTCGCGGATGGCCGCCACCAGGCGCTGCGGGTCGATGCCAAGGCCACCCTGCAGCTCGCTGTCCTTGTACAGCGAACGGTAGCGCGGCGGGCCGTCGACCTGGGGCGAGGCCACGAACAGGCTGGACGGGCTTTCCGCCGATTGCAGGCGCACCAGCGAGCCCCAGGCTTCGAGGGCCTCGGCCACCTGTGCGATGCTCGCCTGGCGCATCTGGTTGCAGCGTGCGCACCCCAGTAGCAGGGCCACCAGGTAGGACTGTTCGACGCTCAGGGCGTTGCCGTGCTTGGCCAGGTCGTCGCGCACCGCCAGGCCCTGGATGCCATGCTGGCGGGCCAGTTGGTAGAGCTGGTGGAGTTCCAGCCAGAGGCTTTCCGGTACCGGGCAGTACAGCTGCTGGGCGCGGATCAGCGGGCCGCTGAGGCTGCGGATCGCGCGTTGCAGGGCGAGCGTGAGGATCTGCGCGCGTTCGCGGGTGAAGCGCGGCGCCTCACGCACCACCACCAGCTTGTAGCCGACCGCCAGGTGGTTCTGCAGCGCCTGGCAGAGGTTGGCGACCTTGCGCGGGCGCTCGTCCAGCACGATGGACTGGTTGAGGAAGTGCCGCTCCAGGTTGTGGCACACCGACTGGACTTCCGGGCGGAACAGCTCCAGCAGCTGCAGCCGGCCTTCCACCGTGAGCTTCAGCTGGTTGAGCTCGATCAGGCCCTGGTAGAGCTGGCGAGCGGTTTCCCCAAGGTTGGCCTTGGGCAGGTGGTCCAGCCAGTTCTTCAGGTCGCGCGCGTTGACGTTGCAGAAGCTCAGGCTTTCATGCGTCGGCGTCGGTACGCGCAGCAATTGCTGGGGACTGGGATTGTCCATGGTCGGATGAGGTACTCCAAGCTCGGGTCCGCGCGCTGGACCGTGTCCCGGTCTTCACGCCGGCTTTTTCCAAACTCTAGCAGTATCCACTTGATCTGGCAGCCCGTTCCCAAGGCTGGTGCGGGGCCTGCCAGCGTTTTCGTGTATCGGGGCGGACACAGTCGCGCCGCCCCCTGGACGATCAGGCCTGGCGCGCTGCGCCCAGCAACTGGCCCATGCGCACCGGGCTGCCGGCGCCCAGTTGCTCGGCCCAGGCGACCTGCTCGGGGCCGAACAGCACGATGGCGGTGGAGCCCAGCTTGAAGCGGCCCAGCTCGGCGCCTTTCTCCAGGTGAATCGGAGCGCGCGCGGCCTCGTCGTAGGCAAATGCCTTCAGCTCACGCTTCGGCGGGGTGACCAGGCCGGCCCACACGGTCTCGACCGAGGCCACGATCATCGCACCGATCAGCACTACCGCCATCGGGCCGCGCTCGGTGTCGAACAGGCAGACCACGCGCTCGTTGCGGGCGAAGAGCTCCGGCACCTGCTCGGCGGTCAGCTGGTTCACCGAGAACAGCCGGCCGGGCACGTAGACCATCTCGCGCAGGGTGCCGGCCAGCGGCATGTGCACGCGGTGGTAGTCCTTCGGCGACAGGTACACGGTGGCGAAGCTGCCGCCCATGAAGGGCGCGGCGCGCTCGGCGTCGCCGCCCAGCAGCTCGGCCAGGCTGAAGCTGTGGCCCTTGGCCTGGAAGATGCGGCCATGCTCGATCGGGCCGAGCTGGCTGATGGCGCCGTCGGCCGGGCAGAGCACGCCGGCCGGGGTTTCGTCCAGCGGACGCGCGCCATCCTTGAGGGCGCGAGTGAAGAACGCATTGAAGTGCTCGTAGGCCTGCAGGTCTTCGACCAGCGCTTCGCGCATGTCGACCTGGTAGCGACGGGCGAACCAGCCGATCAGGCGGTTCTTGAACCAGGCGGCGCGGCATTCGGCGGCGCAGCCGATCAGGCGCGACAGCAGGTGGTGCGGCAGCAGGTACTGGCCGAGGATGAACAGACGATCTTTGAACGACATTCCTTAAACCTCTACGGGGGTGTCGGGGTGGTTGCCCCATTCCGACCAGGACCCGGCGTAGCCCTTGACCCGCGGATAGCCGAGGGCCTTGGCCACCAGGTAGGTGAAGCCGGAGCGATGGTGGGTCTGGCAGTGGGTGATCACTTCCTTGTCCGGGGTGATGCCCAGGTCCTGGAGGATCTGCGCCATGTCGGTGCGGATGCGCAGGGCGCGGGCGCGGTCCATGCCGGCGGTCCACTCGAAGTTGACCGCGCCGGGAACGTGCCCGGCCTTGGCCGCCAGCACTTTCTGGCCGCTGTATTCGCTGGGGTTGCGCGCGTCCCAGACGGCCAGGTCGGCGGCGCCCAGGCGGCTTTGCAGGTATTCGCGGGTGGCGGTGGGCTCGTCGTGCAGGGTCAGCGGCAGCGGGCCGCCGGCCGGCGCCGGAACGTCCTGGCTCAGCGGCAGGCCGTCGGCCAGCCAGGCGTGCAGGCCGCCGTCGACATAGTGGTACTTGTCGTGGCCGATCACATCCAGCAGCCAGATGAAGCGCCCGGCCCAGCCTCCGCCCTCGTCGTCGTAGACCACGTAGACCGCATCGGGGTTGTGCCCCAGTTCGCCGAACAGCGCTTCCAGGTCGGCCTTGGCCGGTAGCAGGCCGGGCGCCGGCGCCTGGCCCCATTGGGTGCGCCGCGGGTCGACGAAGCGGGCGCCCGGCAGGTGGCCCTCGGCGTAGCGCGCCGGGCTGGTCAGGTCGACCAGGATCAGCTCGGGGGCGTCGAGGCGCGCGGCCAGCTCGGCCGGTTCGATCACCAGAGGCAGGGCGGAAAAGGCGGACATGGCGGCGACTCCCTAAGTGGCGGCCGGATGGATCTGCGCGGGGCGGCCCGGGGCCGCCCGCAAACGCCGCAGTTTAACGAAAAAGCGCGCGGCGCAGGCGGGCAATCGCTTTACCGGATGTGCGCGTCAGCCCGCGCTGGCACCGAACTGCTGAAGGGCGCGTTCGATGCACTGGCAGGTCTTGTCGAACGCCTGGCCCTGAACGTCGGCGATCGGCCGGCCGTGGCGGTCGGCGGCCACCAGCATCACTACCCGCTGGCCCCGGGCGAGCGAGCGCAGCAGCAGGTGCTCGCCGGGCAGCGCGGCTTTCAGCCGGCCGGGCATGACGGCGGAATACTCGGCCAGATTGCCCGGGTGCAGGTGCAGGCGCGCCGGGCGTTCGAGCAGCTTGCGCAGCAGTTGGCTGCTGGCGGCGGTCAGTTGCAGGGACTCGTTCTCGGCGGCCAGGCCGAAGCTGCGGCGCACCTGCAACTGGCTCTGCTGGCGGTCGGCCAGGAACAGCGCGGCGCGACCCAGGCCGCAGGCCTTGAGGGCGTCGCTGGCGCAGTCGAGCAGTTGCACCAGGTTGCCGAACGGGCTCGGGCTGCGCAGCAGTTCGGCGCAGGCGCGTCGCCACTGGTCGGGGCTGCCGCTCGCCGCCGCTGGCGCCTTGGGCCGGGGCTGCCAGCGATGGGCGTCCCAGGGCCAGAGCAGGGCCTGCGCGGGGTGCCAGTAGCGTGGGTCGGCATCCTTGCGCGCGCTCTGCACGGAAAGGCCGTGGACCTGCTGCTGCAGCGTCTCCAGTGGCTCCTGCAGGTAGAGGGCGGTCAGGCGCTGCCAGCGCAGCATGTGCGGCCCGCCCCAGGACTGGTGCGCGGCCATCGCCAGGCTGTTGGCGAGGAGGATGGTGTTGCCCGGGCGGGTCAGCCAGCGCGCAAGCTCCGGGTCGGCGTCCAGGCGTTGCTGCTGGGCCAGCGGCTCGCTCTCGGCGTGCGCCAGGTGCAGAGCGCGGACCAGCAGTTCGTGGTCCTCGCCGAGCAGGCGCAGGCCCTGGCCGATCCATTCCGGCAGGCGCCAGCGCTCGGCGAGGGCGGCGCACAGCGGCAACAGGCGCATGCCCAGCAGTTCCTGTTCCACGTCGGCGCTGGCGCGGCCTTCGCCGAGCACCTGCTGCTGCCACTGGTCCAGCAGCTCCGGGCGCGCCGTGGCCAGGGCCCAGACCGGGGCGAGGATGAACAGGCTGCCCCAGTGGATCTCCTGCCACAGCCGCGCCAGGCGGCTGGCGAACAGGCCGCTGGCCAGCTGCATGGCGTGGCGGCTGATCAGCAGCATCTGCCCCAGGGCCGGCGGCATCTCCGCGGCGGGCACGCTGGGCAGGCTTTCCAGCAGGGCGGCCGCGCGCACCAGGCCGAGACGGCTCAGGGCCACCTCCAGGCTTTCCGCCGGGTTGTCCGCGGCCATCCGCGCGCGATTGGCCTCGCGCAGGATGGCCAGGGCCAGGGTCGGGCAGTCCTGCAGCAGGTCGGCGATCTCGCGCAGCGAGCGGCGGTTGTCGCCGAGCGCGCGGCGCACCCGCTCGTGCTGTTCGGCGGGGACCGGCAGCGGCAGCTCTTCCAGCAACTGGAGCCAGGAGGCGAGGCTTTCTGGAACGGGGGTGTGGGTGGGCATGCTTGGGCCGCCGAAACTGGTTTTTACAATTCGCAGCCTATAGTCTTGCGCGGAATCTCCGATAACAACAGGGAGTCGCACGCGAGCGGCTCCATCCCGTCCACAGTTCCAGTCGAATCCTCAATGGCAAAAATCATCGGCATCCTCGTGCTGCTGGGCAGCGTCCTCGGCGGCTACCTGCTCTCCGGCGGCAAGATCATGGCCATCGTGCAGCCCTTCGAGGTGCTGATCATCGGCGGCGCCGCGCTGGGCGCTTTCCTCCAGGCGAACCCCGGCAGCACCTTCATGACGGTGCTGAAGAAGGCGCCGAAGATGTTCAGCAACCGCTTCACCCACGTCTTCTACCTGGAAGTCCTGGGGATGCTCTACGAGGTGCTCAACAAGAGCCGCCGCGAGGGCATGATGGCCATCGAGGCCGACCTCGAGGAGCCCTCGGCCAGCCCGATCTTCAGCAAGTACCCGGCGGTGCTGAAGGATGAGCGCATGACCGCCTACGTCTGCGACTACCTGCGCATCATGTCCTCCGGCAACATGGCCCCGCACGAGCTGGAAGGCCTGTTCGACATGGAACTGGGCAGCCTCAAGGAAGACTTCGAGCACCCGGCCCACGCCGTGACCCGCGTGGCCGACGCGCTGCCGGGCTTCGGTATCGTCGCCGCGGTACTGGGCATCGTGATCACCATGGCCCTGCTCGGCCAGGGCAGCCAGGCGGAGATCGGCCACCACGTCGCCGCCGCGCTGGTCGGCACCTTCCTCGGTATTCTCGCCGCCTACGGCTTCGTCGGCCCGCTGGCCAACGCCCTGGAACACGACGCCAAGGAAGAGCTGAACCTCTACGAGGCGATCAAGGCCTGCCTGGTCGCCTCGGCCTCGGGCATGCCGCCGTCGCTGGCGGTGGAATTCGGCCGCAAGGTGCTGCTGCCGGCGCACCGTCCGAGCTTCTCCGAGCTCGAGCAGGCGGTACGCGGGCGCTAAGGTATGGACAACAACCAGCCGATCATCGTCAAACGCATCAAGCGCTACGCCGCCGGCCACCACGGCGGCGGCTGGAAGATCGCCTTCGCCGACTTCGCCACGGCGATGATGGCCTTCTTCCTGGTGCTGTGGCTGCTGTCTTCAGCCACGCCGGAGCAGAAGAAGGCGATTTCCGGCTACTTCCAGGACCCCATCGGCTTCACCGAGAGCGCCAGCCCCTACGTGATCGACCTGGGCGGCACGCCGACGCCGGCGCCGGACAAGACCCTCAACCCGCAGATCCAGGCGCAGCCGGAAGCCGACGAGACGCGCATCAGCCCGCAGTCGGAAAAGGAAGTGAACCCGTCGGAGGCCGAGCGCCAGGCCGAGGCGATCGAGCAGGAACGCCTGGAGATGCTGCTCCAGGAGCTGCAGAACAAGGTCAACGAGAACCCCGAGCTGCGTCCGTTCAAGGACCAGATCCTGTTCGAGATCACCCGCGACGGCCTGCGCATCCAGATCGTCGACGCCGAGAACCGGCCGATGTTCGACCTCGGCAGCGCGCGCCTGCAGCCGTATTTCGAGGACATCCTGCTGGCCATGGCCGAGACCATCAAGCAGGTGCCGAACAAGATCAGCGTCAGCGGCCACACCGACGCCAAGCCCTACGCCGGCGACGAATTCGGCAACTGGGAGCTGTCGGCCAACCGCGCCAACGCCGCGCGCCGCGCCCTGGTGGCCGGCGGCTACCCGGACGGGCAGATCGCCCGCGTGGTCGGCTACGCCGCCTCGCAGCTGTTCGACCGCAAGAACCCGCTGAACCCGGTGAACCGGCGCATCGACATCATCGTCCTGACCAAGCGCGCGCAACGCGCCATCGAAGGCCAGGACGGCAGCGACGCGGACCCGGCCAAGCCGGCGGCGCCGGGTGCTGCCACGACGCCAGCCCCGGGCACCGTGCCGGGCGCGCAGCCGACCCAGCCGCTACCGGCCGAACAGGTGCGCGAGAAGCTCAACCTGTTCGACGACGGTGGCACGCTGAAACTGGACGAGCTGAAGAAGCAGTAAGCGCGGGATCAGTACTCCGGCTCCGGCATGCTGGCGAGGATGTGCCGGTAGCTGGCCATTCGCTGCGGGCTGACGCGGCCTTCTTCCAACGCCTTGAGCAGGGCGCAGCCGGGTTCGCGATCGTGCTTGCAGTCGCGGAAGCGGCAGCGCCCGAGCAGGTCCTTGAACTCGATGAAGCCGGCCTCGACGTCGTCGCGGCTGACGTGGCCCAGGCCGAACTCGCGGATACCGGGGGAGTCGATCAGGTCGCCGCCGGCGGGGAAGTGGAACAACCGCGCGGTGGTGGTGGTGTGGGTGCCCTTGCCGGTGACTTCGGAAAGCTCGCCGACGCGGGTGTCGACGCCCGGCAGCAGCGCGTTGACCAGCGACGACTTGCCCACCCCGGACTGCCCGACGAAGACGCTGATGTGCTCGTTCAGCGCGGCGCGCAGCGCATCCATGGCCAGGCCGTTGAAGGCCGAGACCTCCAGCAGCGGGTAGCCCAGCTCACGGTAGGTGCTCAGCAGGCCGTCGATCTGCTCGGCGTTCTGCTCGTCGATCAGGTCGGCCTTGTTCAGCAGCAGCAGCGGGCGGATGCCGGCGTGCTCGGCGGCTACCAGGTAACGGTCGATCAGGTTGGCGTGGGGTTCCGGGCGCGGGGCGAAGACGATGACGATGCGGTCGACGTTGGACGCCACCGGCTTGAGCACGCCGCGCATGTCCGGGCGGCACAGCTCGGAGCTGCGCGGCAGTTGCGCGACTATCACGCCGATGCCCTGGTTGCCCGGGCGCCAGACCACGCGATCGCCGGTGACCAGCGGCGGCAGGTTGGCGCGCAGGTGGCAGCGCAGCACTTCGCCGGCGTGCTCGCCTTCCAGCGCCTCGACTTCCACCTGGACGCCGAAGTGGGCGATCACCAGGCCGTTCTGTTCCGGGCCCAGGTCGCCGCCTTCCAGCTCTTCCACGGCGCGCGACTCGCGCTTGGCGGCGCGCGCCGCGCGCTCTTCCTGGATCTTTTCGATGCGCCAGCTCTGCCGGCGGGTGAGATGACGCTTGGCCATATGCAGTCCACGGGAAAAATCGCCGGCGAGTTTAGCATGCGTCGGCGCGCTTCCCGCTAAACTAGGGGGCTTGAGCCGAGGAGCGCAGCATGCAGAACGCACAGAACCTGATCTGGATCGACCTGGAGATGACCGGCCTGGACCCGGACCGGGACGTGATCATCGAAATGGCCACCATCGTCACCGACAGTGACCTCAATATCCTCGAGGAAGGTCCGGTTATCGCCGTGCACCAGAGCGAGGAAACCCTCGCCGGCATGGACGAGTGGAACACCCGCCAGCACGGCCAGTCGGGGCTGACCCAGCGCGTGCGCGAAAGCACCATCAGCGCCGCCGAGGCCGAGGCGCAGACCCTGGCCTTCCTGGAAAAGTGGGTGCCCAAGCGCGCCTCGCCGATCTGCGGCAACAGCATCTGCCAGGATCGCCGCTTCCTCTACCGGCACATGCCGAAGCTGGAAGCCTACTTCCATTACCGCAACCTCGACGTCTCTACCCTGAAGGAACTGGCCGCGCGCTGGGCCCCGCAGGTGCGCGACGGCTTCAAGAAGGGCAACACCCACCTGGCGCTGGACGACATCCGCGAATCCATCGCCGAGCTGCGCTACTACCGCGAGACCTTCATCAAGGTCTGACCCGCATTAGCGGGGCGCTAGGCCGTAGGAGCAACTGTCTTGCGCGCACTCCCCACCCTGTCGCTCCCGCGAACGCGGGAGCCCAG
>NZ_JARJLT010000206.1 GCF_029335315.1 Pseudomonas citronellolis | reverse complement strand
GGTTGGGGCTGGCATGCATCCCCCAGCGTCATCCCCGCGAACGCGGGGACCCAGCGACTTTGCTGTGGAGGTACATGAGCGGACGTTGCCCGCGATTCGCGCGCATGGCGCGCTCCTACGGTGAGGTGAGGCATGGCCGCCCTACCCTCCGTCCAGCGCCGCTGCCCGACGGCCGGCACAAGCGCTACAATCGCCGCCCTTCTCGTTGTTCGGCTCCGGCCCGCCACCATGCTCGTCTGGAAATCCCGCGTGCAGCGCCTGATCGCGCTGGCCCTCTCGCTCCTGGAACGCTATCCGCACCTGGTCGCCGTGTTCGGCTTCTGTTCCGGGCTGTTCAGTTTCATCATGGTCGACCGCCACCGCGCCGGCTTCGCCCGCGTCATGGCCATCGTCATGCTGGTCAGCTGGGTCTGGCTGATGCTGGAAAACCTGCTCACCCAGCGCTTCAAGGAGCGCTTCGGCTGGTCGGTGCCGCCCGGCCTGCTGCGCTACGCGACCCAGCTGATCCACCAGGAAAGCCTGTTCTTCGTCCTGCCGTTCTTCTTCGTCACCACCACCTGGAACAGCGGCCAGTCGCTGTTCACCGGGGTGCTCGGGCTGGCCGGGCTGGCCGCGATCATCGACCCGATCTACTACAAGTGGCTGGCGCCGCGACGCTGGACCTTCCTCGGCTACCACACCCTGACCCTGTTCGCCGTGCTGCTCACCGCGCTGCCGCTGATCCTCCAGCTGAGCACCCCGGAAAGCTACCGCTGGGCCCTGGGCATCGCCGTGGCACTGTCCTTCCCGAGCCTGGTGGTGTCGGTGTCGATCCACAAGTGGTGGCGCTGGTTCGCCCTGCTCGGCCTGACCCTGAGCATCGGCGTGGTCGGCTGGTTCGGCCGCGCCTGGGTGCCGCCCTCGACCCTGTGGCTGACCGAGATGGCCGTCACCGAGCAGTTCGACAACAGCCAGCGCACCCCCGGCGACAGCCTGGAGCAGGTCAGCGCCGCCCAGGTGCGCAGCCAGGGCCTTTACGCCTACACCGCGATCGCCGCGCCGCGCGGCCTCGACGAGCGCATCTACCACGTGTGGCGGCTCAACGGCCAGGAGGTCGACCGCATCGCCCTGGACATCCACGGCGGCCGCGAGGCCGGCTACCGCGCCTGGACGCACAAGCAGAACTTCCCCGGCGACCCCACCGGGCGCTGGCAGGTGCAGGTGCTCACCGAGGTCGGCCAGGTGATCGGCACCCTGCGCTTCGAGGTCACGCCCTGACCGCCCGGTTCGCTTGACCGCGCCCGCCCCGCTCCCCTAAAAGGACCGGATACCCGCGCCGAGAGCACCGAGCATGACCGACTCCGCCCTGCACCCCTTCGACCGCGCCCTGGCCCTGGAGGCCGACGCGCAGGACCCCGACCTGTTCCACGGCCAGACCAGCCGCGAGTACTGGAACATGGTCGGGCCGTTCGGCGGGATCACCGCCGCGACCCTGCTGCAGGCCGTGCTGCGCCATCCGCGCCTGCTCGGCGCGCCGGTGTCGCTGACGGTGAACTTCGCCGCCGCCATCGAGGCCGGCGCCTACCGCGTGCGCGCCACGCCGATCCGCACCAACCGCTCGACCCAGCACTGGCTGCTGCAACTGAGCCAGGTCGACACCGACGGCGAGGAGCAGGTCAGCACCACCGGCACCGCCGTCACCGCGCTGCGCCGCGACACCTGGAGCCAGCTCGACCTGAGCCGTCCGCAGGCCCCGGCGCCGGCCGACACCCCGACGCTGAACACCAGCGGCAAAGGCGTGGCCTGGGTGCAGCAATACGAAATGCGCGCCATCAGCGGCGCCTTCCCGAGCACCTGGGACGGCAGCGGCGAGCACAGCCGCAGCCAGCTCTGGCTGCGCGACGCCCAGCCACGCGCCCTGGACTTCCCGGCGCTGGCGGCGATGAGCGACATCTTCTACCCGCGCGTCTGGCTGCGCCGCGCCACCCCGGTGCCGGCCGGCACCGTGTCGATCACCACCTACTTCCACACCGACGCCGCCCAGTTGGCCGAGGCCGGCAGCGGCTACCTGCTCGGCGAAGCGCGTGGCCAGGCCTTCCGCAACGGCTACTTCGACCAGAGCGCGGAACTCTGGAGCGAAGCCGGCGAACTGCTCGCCACCAGCAACCAGCTGGTCTATTACAAGGAATGAGCCAGCAAGGAATGAACCGGCAAGGAATGAACCGGCAAGGAATGAACCGGCGGGCCGGGCGTTCGCGCCCGGCCTGGCGAAAAGCCAGCACGGTTACAAAAACGTAAGATTGCATCGCTATAAACGACGGCCACTTTCAGAAGAAAAAAGGTCGTCGCCATGTCGCTCAAGCCTTCCCCGCTGGCGCTCAGCATCGCTCTGGTCTTCAGCGCCTCCGCCCACGCCGTGCCCGCCGGCCCGGTGGTCATCAGCACGCCGAGCAGCACCAAGCAGACCCTGAGCGGCGAGACCACGCTGCAGGTCACCAGCAGCGGCAGCCTCACCGCCAGCGACAAGGCCGTCACCCTCTCCGGCGCCACCACCGGCAGCGGCGTGGTGATCGACAACAGCGGCCAGATCAGCGCCACCGCCGGACGCGCCATCGACAGCTCGGGCAGTGCCGCGACCGCCCGCGACTACCAGATCTACAACCGCGCCGGCGCCAGCATCACCTCCACCGACGACACCGTGCGGATCAAGGACGGCTTCGCCAGCGGCAGCCTGCTGCTCGACAACGCCGGCACCATCACCTCCACCGGCAGCGGCCAGGCGGTGGACTTCGACGGCATGCGCAGCGGCGTCGCGGTGACCATCCTCAACCGCGCCACCGGGGTCATCCACGCCAACGGCAACGACGGCATCCGCCCCGGCGCCAACGCCACCATCACCAACTACGGCGAGATCAGCAGCGGCGACATGACCAGCGCCGACACCAAGAGCGACGGCATCGACTTCCAGGACGCCGAAGGCGGCACGGTGTACAACCACGGGCTGATCTCCGGCGGCCGCCACGGCATCACCACCGACGTCGGCGCCACCCTGGTCAACTACGCCGACGGCACCATCATCGGCCGCAACGGCTCCGGCTACGGCTCCGACGGCAACGGCACGGTGATCAACTACGGGCGCATCACCGGCGCCTACAACGGCCTGGTGCCCGACGGCGACGGCGATGGCGTGGACATCGACCTGATCGGCCACATCGAGAACTACGGGACCATCGAAGGCATAGGCGCGGCCGGCTCCAAGGACGGCTCGCCGAACGCCAGCGAAGGCATCGCCATGGGCGGCGGCAGTATCTACAACGCCGCCGGCGCGCTGATCAGCGGCGCCAGCCGCGGCATCCTGGTGGATGACGGCAACGGCAACAGCGGCTTCGGCGCCATCAGCCTGGAAAACCACGGCACCATCCAGGGCGTCGCCGCCAGCGGCGTGACCCTGGTCGGCGACTTCGCCGACAGCGTCATCAACGACGGCCTGATCAGTGGCGGCAACGGCGTCGCCCTGGAGCTGGGCGGCGGCGACGACAGCCTGACCCTGCTCGCCGGCAGCCGCTTCGAGGGCCTGGTGGACGGCGGCGACGGCAGCGACACGGTGATCTTCGACGACGCCCGTGGCGGCAGCTTCGGCCAGAGCGCCAACTTCGAGCGTCTCGAGGTGCGCGAGGGGCTCTGGACCCTGACCGGCAGCGGCGACTTCAGCGAGGGCGGCGAGGTTTACAGCGGCGCCGGCCTGCTCAACCAGGGCGGCATCGCCGGGACCCTGCTGGTGGACAGCGGCGCCATCTACGCCGGCGCCGGCAGCGTCGGTGGCCTGGACGTCAGCGGCATCCTGCTGGCCAGCCCGCAAACGGGCGCCACCCACGTCACCGGCGACCTGACCCTGCGCAGCGGCGCGACCCTGGTGTTCGGCGTGGAAGCCGACGGCAGCCACGCGCCCGTGCAGGTCGACGGCAGCGCCAGCCTGGGCGGCGCCACCCTGGCGCTGCAAGCCGGCAGCGGCGACTACCCCTGGCAGAGCCACTACCAGGTGCTCAGCGCCAGCGGCGGGGTCAGCGGCACCTTCGCCGCGGTCAGCAGCAACTTCGCCTTCCTCACCCCGACCCTCAGCTACGGCGCCAACGCGGTGGACCTGGAGCTGACCCGCAACGACGTGCAGTTCGCCGACGTGGCGCTCAGCGGCAACGGCCGCAACGCCGCCGCCGCACTGCAGGGCCAGGGCACCGGCACCCTGTACAACGCGCTGGTCACCAGCGACGCCGGCAACGCCGCGCGCGCCCTGGAACAGCTGGCCGGCGCCAGCACCGCCAACCTCGCCGGCGCCACCCTGGCCGGCAGCCAGGCGGTGGGCGGCGCCATGCTTGGCGCGCTGCGCCAGCTCGGCGGCGGCCTGCTGGTGGCCAGCGCCGACCAGGACACCCCGCAACTGGCCGCCCTCGGCGTGCCCAGCGCGGCGCGCAACCTGAACGACCCCAACGCCGCCGGCCGCCTCTGGCTGCAAGGCCTGGGCAGCCACGGCTCGCTGGACGGCGAGCACGGCAGCGGCGACCTCGACCAGAACACCGGCGGCACCCTGCTCGGCGCCGACTGGGCGCTGGACGGCCAGTGGCGCCTGGGCGTGCTGGGCGGCTACTCGCACACCGACCTCGACGGCCAGGGCGGCGTCTCCGGCGACATCGACAGCTGGCACCTGGGCACCTACGCCCTGCGCCAGGACGGCCCGCTGGCCCTGCGCCTGGGCGCGGCCTACAGCAGCCACGACGGCGAGAGCAAGCGCCGGGTCGAGTTCAACGGCTTCAGCGACAGCCCCAAGGGCGACTACGACGCGCACAGCTGGCAGGCCTTCGCCGAGGCCGGCTACCAGGTCGGCGACGGCCGCCTGAGCGCCGAGCCCTACGCCAACCTCGGCTACCAGTACTACAAGCGCGACGCCTACGACGAGAAAGGCGGCGCCGCGGCGCTGCACGTCGACGAGCAGAGCCAGCACAACCTCAGCAGCACCCTGGGCGTGCGCAGCGCCTGGCTGGGCAACCTGGACAACGGCATGACCCTGACCCCGCGCCTGGGCCTGGGCTGGCGCCACACCTACGGCGACCTCGACAGCAGCACCCGCCAGGCCTTCCTCGCCGGCGGCGGCGCCTTCAGCGTCCAGGGCACCGCGCTGGACCGCAACAGCATGCTGCTCGACGTCGGCCTCGACCTGGGCCTGTCGGCGCGCCACAGCATCGGCCTGACCTACAGCGGCGAGAAAGGCAGCCAGGCGCAGAACCAGGCGCTGATCGCACAGTGGCAGATGGCGTTCTGACCGGCGCCCAGCGGGGCGTCCCTGGCCCAACGGCGGATAACGCCATAGGCGTTATTCGCCCTACACCCAGCCGCCCCTCGGCGTAGAGCGGATAACCGTTCGCGGTTATCCGCCGTTCATGCCTGAACCCGAAGCGGGCCCGGGATCAAGTCAAACGGCGGATAACGCCACAGGCGTTATTCGCCCTACACCCAGCCGACCCTCGGCGTAGGGCGGATAACCGTTCGCGGTTATCCGCCGTTTCAGCCTGGTCCGGCCACGGACCTACAACGTCTCCTCATCCTCTTCCGGCAACTGCTCATCCAGGTGCAGCCAGGGAATCCGCCCCTTCACCCAGATGTGCCGTTGCGGCGGCGCCAGCTCCGGGTGGTCGAGGGTGGCGACGGTCACGTCCAGGCTCTGCGGCGTGCGCTCGGTCTCGAACACCAGGTGCGCCCCGCAGTTGCCGCAGAACAGCCGGCGATTGCCCGGGCTCGACACGTAGCAGGCCGGCTCACCCTGCAGCCAGCGGAAGCTGGCGCGCGGGATGGTCGCCCAGGTCACCACGATGCCGCCACTGCTGCGCCGGCAGATCGAGCAGTGGCAGTGGCCGACGTCGTCCAGTTCGGCGCTGAACTCGTAGCGCAGCGCGCGGCAGTGGCAGCCGCCCTGATAGGTCTGGCTCATGGCGTGGCTCCTCAGTCGTATTCCGCCGCCGCGTGCTCGCCGAGCAGGCGGCGCTGGCGGGGCGTGCAGGCGGCCAGCACCTCGGCGGCGAAGCGCCAGTCGAGGTACGGCGAGAACTTCTGCGCCACCATGCGCCGGCCGTAGTGGACCTGCAACAGGTAGCGCGTGCGCTGGCTCAGGTTACGGCTTCCGGAATGCCACAGCTCGCTGCGGAACAGCAGGCAGTCGCCGGCGCGGCACAGCACCGGCTCGGCCGCCCTGCCCCGCCATTCGCGCTCGTCCGGATGCGGCGCACGGCCGGCGCGGTGGCTGCCGGGGATCACCCAGGTCGGGCAGAGCGAGGCATCGATGTCGTCGAGGTAGATCTGCGCCGTGCAGATGAACATCGGCAGCTCGAAACCGCTGGCCAGCAAGCTTTCCGGCAGCTCCAGCGGCAGGTAGTCGAGGTGCGTGTCGGCGCCGATGAAGCCGGGGTGGCAGCGCCAGGCGGTCTGGCCGATGACGTGGCAGTCCTCGCCCAGCGCCGCCTCGGCCAGCTCGATCAGGCCCGGCGGATCGAGGTACGGCAGCCAGCGCGGCGAGCGGTTGAACACGCACTTGTAGTGATCGACCAGGCCCTCGTAGTCCCAGTGCAGCGGCCGCAGCGCGTCGATCAGCCCGCGCACCTCGGCGACCTGCGCCGCGTCCAGCAGGCCGGGCAACAGCAGGTAGCCGTCGTCGTGCAGCGCGCGGAGCCCGTTCACGGCGTGACCGCACCCCGGCCGAGGCGCGCCTGGGCTTCCTCCAGCACGCCGAGGAAGGCCCCCAGGGCCTCGCCCGGCTCGGCGCCCTGGCGGGTCACGCAGTGGAATTCCGAGGTGTAGGCCAGCTGCGCCGGGCGGATCGCGCGCAGGCGCCCGGCGGCGGCCCAAGCGCTGGCGTAGGGAGTGGGCAGGTAGCCGATGTAGGTGCCGCTGAACACCAGGTTGGCGATCGCCTCCATGCTGTAGGCGGTGGTCGTGCGGTTGAACACCAGGCCGTGGGGCCGCCGGCTCTCGGTCATGTAGCCGCGCCCGACGTAATCGGCGGCGCAGATTTCCTCCAGCGCCGGTTCCTCGGCCTCGCGGGTGAAGAATGGATGGCCCGGCGCGCAATAGAGGTTCTGCTCCTCGTGGAACAGCGACTGGTAGCGCAGCCCGGAAAGGCGGTGGTGGAAGGCGCCGATGGCCAGTTGCAGGCGCTCTTCCAGCACGCCGTGCTCCAGCTCGTCGGGGCGCTGGGTATGCAGGTTCAGGCGCACCCCGGGGCTGCGTTCGCGGAACAGCCGGATGGCCAGCGGCAACGGCCAGCAGTGCTGCCCGACGACGCCGTCGACGCAGCCCAGCTGCAGGGCTTCGCGGTCGCGGCCGCCAAGGCCGCTGACCTGCTCGCGGAAGCGTTCGAGATCGACGAACAGGCCCTGCGCCGCCTCGTACAGCTCCTGGCCCTCCTCGGTCAGCTGGAAGCCGCTGCTGCCGCGCCGGCACAGCGAATAGCCGAGGCGGACTTCGAGGTCGCGAACCAGCACGCTCAGGCGCGACAGGCTGGTGTTCAGGCGCACTTGGGCGGCGGTGAAGCCGCCGGCGTCGACGATGGTGCAGAAGGTGCGCAGCAGGCGCAGGTCGATGTCGGAGAGGTTGCCGAGCATGGTGGTTCTCGCGGCGGTCGCGGGTCTTCGTTATAGCCCCGGCGACGCCGCCGCGTGAACCCCCACGCGGTCAGCGGCGCGCGGCCAGCACGTCGGCGAGGATGCACAGCAGCTCGAACATCATGGTCGCGCCGACCAGCGCGGTCGCCCCGCCCTGGTCGAACGGCGGCGACACCTCGACCACGTCGGCGCCGATCAGGTTCAGCCCCTGCAGGCCACGCAGCATGTGCTGTGCCTGCAACGTGGTCATGCCGCCGATCTCCGGGGTGCCGGTGCCGGGGGCGAAGGCCGGGTCGAGCACGTCGACGTCGAAGCTGACGTAGGTCGGGCCGTCACCCACCACCCGGCGCGCCTCGGCCAGGGTCGCCTCGACGCCCAGCGCGGCGAACTCTTCCATGTGGATCACGCGGATGCCGCATTCCTCGGCAAAGGCCTCGTCGTCGGCCGAGTAGACCGAGCCGCGAATGCCGATCTGCACGGTGCGCTTCGGGTCCAGCAGGCCCTCCTCGATGGCCCGGCGGAACGGCGTGCCGTGGGTGTAGGGGTTGTCGCCGAAGTAGCGGTCGTTGGTGTCGGAGTGGGCGTCGAAGTGGACCATGCCGATCGGCCGCTCGGCCGCCAGGGCGCGGAAGATCGGCAGGGTCACCAGGTGGTCGCCGCCCACCGACAGCGGCACCGCGCCGGCGGCGTGGATGCGCCGGTAGAAGCCCTCGATGCGCTTGAGCGCGTCGAGCAGGTCGATGGGGTTCACCGGGGCGTCGCCGATGTCGCCGACGCGCACCAGGTCGTAGGGCGCGATCCGGCTGACGTGATGCACCTTGCGCATCATGCTCGACAGGTTGCGCACCTCGCGCGGGCCATGGCGGGCGCCGGCGCGGTTGGTGGTGCCGCCGTCCCAGGGCACGCCAACCAGGGCGATGTCCACCTGCGCCGGGTCTTCGAAGATCGGCAGGCGCATGAAGCTGGGAATGCCGGCGAAGCGCGGGATCTCGGCGGCGTCCAGGGGTTGCGGGAAATCGTGGGGCATGGGGGTCTCCGGGCTGTGGACAGGCTTCATTCGGCCTGCGCCCCGCAAGCCTGATACGCCGCACCGGCCGAGCAAATCCCGAATGCGGCAAGTCAACTTTCGCCGCCGCGCAAGTGCCCGCGGCGCCAGGCCCGGCGGGCCTTCCGGGCCTTCTCGCGGTCTTTCTCGCGGCCGCTCCCCAGCCCTTCCCGACTGCCCTCGCCCGCCCTTTCGCCCGACGCCTTTTTCCCCCGCCAAGTGCCTGATTCGTATACTTATGTTATCGTTGTAAACTCTGTATACAGCGTAAACGGACTGCTCAGAAATTGACCACCGTAATCTCCTTCCGCGCCGATGACGCCCTGGCCCAGGCCCTGGACCAGCTGGCCCGCGCCACCCACCGGGACCGCCCGTACCACCTGCGCCAGGCGCTGGCGCAGTACCTGGAGCGGCAGAGCTGGCACGTCGCGGCCATCGACGAAGGCCTGGCAGACGCCAACGCCGGGCACCTCCTGGCGCACGCGGAAGTCGCCGCCAAGTGGGGCCTGGCATGAGCCTGCTGTGGACGCACAAGGCGGCCGGCGACCTCGATGGCCTGTACGACCACTACGTCGTGCTGATCGGCCCGGAGAAGGCCCTGCGCGCCATCCAGGACATGGTCGAGCAGGTGCAGGCGCTGGCCGACCTCGGCCTGAGCAGCCTCGGGCAGCCCAGCGAGGTACCCGGCGTGCGCGAACTGGCGCTCGAACGCTGGCCCTACCAGGCCGCCTATCGGGTAAAGGGCCGCGATGTACAAATTTTGCGCATCGATTCTGTGGATAACCCGGGGTAAAAGTGGCCACACGGTTACAAGATGTTTCAAAGCATTGACTTATTACATTTGTACAAATGTTAGCCAATGCTCCATTTTCTGTTGATTTGGTCTATTTCTGACTATTCTCTACTAAATAGAAATTAAAATGACCCAATAACTAAAAGCAGTATTTCCTTTGCGCGACCATTTTTTGGCGCTTCGGAACTTTTCCCAACGTTTACCGCTCTATTTCCCCGACTTTCCCGGCGTTTTCGCCCCTTGCCCGACGACTCGACCATGCCCCTTCGCCTTTCCCTTCGCGCCCTCTGCCTGGGCCTGCTGCTGCCAGCCGGCGCGGCGTTCGCCTGGAACGCCAACGATCCCCAGCAACAGCAGCAATGGCAGGAACAGCAACGCCAGCAGCAGGAACAGCAACGGCAGATGGCCGAGCAGCAGCGCCACCAGGCCGAGGAACAGCAGCGCCGCCAGCAGGAGCAACAGCGTCAGCAACAGGAACAGCAGCGACAGATGGCCGAGCAGCAACGCCGGCAGATGGAGGATCGCCAGCGCCAGCAGCAGGAGCAGCAACGCCAGCGCGAGCAGCAGCGCCGCCAGATCGAGGACCAGCAGCGCCAG
>NZ_JARJLT010000205.1 GCF_029335315.1 Pseudomonas citronellolis | reverse complement strand
TGCGGCGCCCGCCGCAGCCGCCCTTCCCCATGCAGCAGCCAAGGCACGCCCCGGGTGCCGGCCTGCGGCTGGCCGGACGAATGGCAATGTAACTCCTTAAATTCAATTTGACAGGTTACATGACGCGTGCAAAATGAATCCCAGCAGTAACCCCTAAATTGAATTTATCGAGTTACACAGGAGCCTCGCCATGTCCACCACCCCGAACACCGCCGTCGCCATCCACCACCGCTTTGCCGAAGCCGACGGCGTGCGCGTGTTCTACCGCGAGGCCGGCGACCCGTCCGCGCCCACCCTGCTGTTGCTGCATGGCTTCCCCAGTTCGTCGTTCCAGTTCCGCGACCTGATTCCGCTGCTGGCCGACCGCTTCCACCTGATCGCGCCGGACCTGCCGGGCTTCGGCTTCACCGAGGTGCCGGCCGAACGCGACTACGTCTACAGCTTCGACAACCTGGCGCTGACCCTGGGGGCCTTCGTCGAGACCCTGGGCCTGCGGCGCTACGCGATGTACGTGTTCGACTACGGCGCGCCCACCGGTCTGCGCCTGGCCCTGGCGCACCCCGAGCGGGTCACCGGGCTGGTGTCGCAGAACGGCAACGCCTACCTGGATGGGCTGGGCGACGCCTGGGCGCCGATCCGCGCGTACTGGGCCGAGCCCAGCGCGGCCAATCGCCAGGTGATCCACGACGCCGTGCTGAACCTGGAAGGCACCCGCTGGCAGTACCTGCACGGGGTGGCCGATCCGTCGCTGGTGGCGCCCGACGGCTACGTGCTCGACACCCTGCTGTTCGAACGGCCGGGCAACAAGGACATCCAGCTCGACCTGTTCCTCGACTACCGCAACAACCTGACGCTGTACCCGGACTTCCAGCATTTCTTCCGCGAAGCGCAGGTGCCGACCCTGGCGATCTGGGGCAAGCACGACCCCTTCTTCATCCCGCCGGGCGCCGAGGCCTATCGCCGCGACAACCCCGACGCCGTGGTGGAACTGCTCGATACCGGCCACTTCGCCCTGGAAACCCACGCCGGCCACATCGCCCAGCGCATCCGCGACGTGCTGGGTTCGATCGTCGCCTGAAACCCGGCGGCGGCTGTGGCCGCCACCCCCTTTGCGGAGGATGCCGCCATGTTCGCCAGACTCCTCGGCCGCTGCTTCGCGGCCCGTCACCCAGCCGACCTCGATGAGTGGATCGACGACCTCGCCGCCGAACGCCGCTGGCGCGCCAGCCCGGCCGCGCAGGCGCGCTACTACGCGCTGCCCGGCAGCCTGCCGCGGCAACCGCGCCGGCGCTAGAGCGCCGGCAGCTGGCGGAAGCTCACCGCCAGGCGGTTCCAGCAGTTGATCGCGGCGATGGCCACGGTCAGGTCCACCGATTCGCGCTCGTCGAACTGGCTGCGCAGCTGCTGGTAGACGTCGTCCGGCACGTTGGACTGCGACAGCAGCGTCACCGACTCGCACCAGGCCAGCGCGGCGCGTTCGCGTTCGCTGAAGAACGGCGAGTCGCGCCACACCGCCACCGCGTACAGGCGCCGCTCGGACTCGCCGCTGCGCCGTGCCTCCAGGGCGTGCATGTCGGCGCAGAACGCGCAGTTGTTGACCTGCGAGACGCGTACCTTGACCAGTTCCAGCAAGGCCTTCTCGATGGACAGGTCGAAGGTCGCCGCCTCCAGCGCCAGGATCGCCTTGAGCGCCTCGGGCGAGGCGGTGTAGTAGTCCAGGCGTGGCTCCATCGCGGATTCCTCGGTCGGGTCGGCGCCGGGCATGGCGCCGTTGCGGCCATTGTGCCGGCGCCAACGTCGGCGCGGGGTGGCCAATTTCGCGAAAAGTCGCTACACAACTTCGCGGCGGGCGCTCCACCCGGCTAGTCTCCCGGCATCGGAACGCGAATCGAGGATAGCCGGACCATGGAGTTGCATATCGTCATCCAGGGCGACAAGGACCTTGGCGGGCAACTCTACGCGCAGTTGCGCGCGGCCATCGACAGCGGGCGCCTGGCCGCCGGCACGCGGCTGCCGCCGAGCCGGCTGCTGGCCGGGCAACTGGAGCTGTCGCGCAAGACGGTGGCGGACGTCTACGCCCAGCTCACCTATGAAGGCGTGCTGGTCGGCCGGGTCGGCAGCGGCACCTTCGTCAACGCCCGCGTGCCGCGCCACGAGCAGCGCCCGGCGGGCATCCGCTACGCCGCCCAGGCCGCCATCGACGAATGGCAGGCGCTGCAGACGCGGCTTTCCCATCCCCACGCCGGCGCCACCCTGCGCGCCAACTTCCTCGGCGGCGCCAGCAGCCTCAACAGCTTCCCGCAGGAGGACTGGCGACGCTGCGTGCACTTCGCCCTGCGGCAGATGCAGGGCCCACGGGCGATCTACTCGCAGCCCGAGGGCCTGCCGAGCCTGCGCGACGCCATCGCCCGGCACGTCGCCTACAGCCGTGGCGTGCAGTGCCGCGACGACGACGTGATCGTCTGCAACGGCGCCCAGCAGGCCCTCGACCTGCTGGCGCGGGTGCTGGTCCGCCCCGGCACCCGGGTGGCCATGGAAGACCCCGGCTACCCGCCGGCGCGCCTGCTGTTCGCCATGCAGGGCGCGGAGGTCGCCAGCGTGCCGGTGGACGCCGAGGGCCTCTGCCCGGAGCGGATTCCCGACGGCACCCAGCTGATCTACTGCACTCCGGCGCACCAGTTCCCCCTCGGCATGCCGCTCAGCGACGCGCGCCGCCAGGCCCTGCTGGCGCGCGCGGCCGAGCTCGGCGCGGTGATCATCGAGGACGACTACGACAGCGAGTTCCGCTACCAGGGGCGGCCCGACCAGACCCTGCACAGCCTCGACCGCCAGGGCCTGGTGGCCTACGTCGGGACCTTCTCCAAGACCCTGCTGCCGGAGCTGCGCCTGGGCTACCTGATCGTGCCGCCGGGGCTGCGCCCGGCGCTGCTGCGCGCCCGCCAGCTGAACGACTGGCACAGTTCGACCCTGGCGCAGTGGGCGCTGGCGAAGTTCATCGGCGACGGCTGCCTGCTCAAGCACATCCGCCGCTGCCACGGCATCTACGCCACGCGCCGCGAACGCATCCTGGCGCGGGTCGAAGGCGACCTGGCGCCCTGGCTGGAGGCGGTGCCGTCCACCGCCGGCTTCCACCTGACCCTGCTGTTCCGGGTGCCAGTGAAGATGGCGCTACTGGTGGAACTGGCGCGCAAGCTGGAGGTGGGGCTCTACCCGCTGGACGGTTTCTACGACCGCGAAACGCCGCGCCAGGGGCTGCTGATGGGCTTCGGCGCCATCGAGGTGCTGGACATCGACCCGGCGCTGGACAAGCTGCGCGACCTGCTCAAACAGATCACCTGAAACGAAGGCCCGGCGGCGCGCCGGGCCCCATGCCTCAGAACGCCGAACGCACCACCCCGCCGTCGGCGCGCAGGGCGGCGCCATTGGTGGCGGCGGACGCCTCGGAGCACACGTAGACCACCAGGTTGGCGATCTCCTCGGGGGTGATGAAGCGCTTGAGCAGCGAGGTGGGCCGCGCGCTGCGGAAAAACTCGTCCTCGAACTCGGCGAACGGCTTGCCGCCGGACAGCTTGTCGACGAACTCGTCGACGCCCTCGGAATGGGTCGGCCCCGGCAGCACCGAGTTGACCGTCACCCCGGTGCCCGCGCAATCCTCGGCCAACCCGCGCGACAGGCCGAGCTGGGCGGTCTTGGTGACGCCGTAGTGGATCATCTCCACCGGAATCTGCACGCCGCTCTCGCTGCTGATGAACACCACCCGCCCCCAGTTGCGCTGCTTCATGCCGGCCAGGTAGGCGCGGCTCAGGCGCACGCCGGAGAGCAGGTTGACCTTGAGGAAGCGCTCCCAGTCCTCGTCGGGAATCTCCGCGAAGGGCTTGGGATCGAAGATGCCCAGGTTGTTCACCAGCACGTCCACCTGGGGATGCCGGCGCACCAGTTCGGCGATCGCCGCCGGCTCCGAGAGGTCGCCGGCGAAGCCCTCGACGCGGGCATCCGGCTGCAGTTCGCGGAGCTTGGCCAGGGCGGCGTCGACCGAGGCCTGGCTGCGGCCGTTGAGGATGACCCGCGCGCCTTCGCGGGCCAGGCCCTGGACGATGGCGAAGCCGATGCCCTTGGTGGAGCCACTGACCAGGGCGAGTTTGTCTTGCAGGTTGAAGTTCATGGCGCTGCTCTCGAGTGGATGGGAGTTTCCGGACCCAGCACAACAGCCTAGGCACGGCCGCCGATACGGTCCAATGCGTGGATTGGACTAGGGCTTTTAGCCGGGATTGTCCGTTATTCGCCAAAGCCCGGACGCCTAGCATTGCCTCACCGAAACGCCCGGTCGTTTCACTGCGGGCCCGGCCCGCACGCCCTTTCCCTTTCACGGAGTCCCGCCATGCAACAACGCATTCTCGTCATCGGTTCCGGCTTCGCCGGCATGTGGAGCGCCCTCGGCGCCGCCCGCCTCCTCGACCAGCATGGCCGCGGCGACGTGGAAGTCGCGCTGATCGCCCCGGAGCCGCTGCTGCACCTGCGACCGCGCCTGCACGAAGCCGCGCCGGCCGGCATGACCACGCCGCTGCTGCCGCTGTTCGAGGCCGCCGGGGTGCGCTTCATCCAGGGCAGCGTCGAGCGTATCCACGCCGCCGAGCGTAGCGTCGAGGCGGTCAACGCCGCCGGCGAGCGCTTCAGCCTCGACTACGACCGCCTGGTGCTGACTACCGGCAGCCGTCTGTTCCGCCCGGCCATCCCGGGCCTGGCCGAGCACGCCTTCAGCATCGACCAGACCGACGAGGCCAGCGCCCTCGACGTACACCTGGCGCGCCTGGCCGACCTGCCGCCGAGCGACGCGCGCAACACCGTGGTCGTAGCCGGCGGTGGCTTCACCGGCATCGAGATCGCCTGCGAAATGCCCGAGCGGGTGCGCAAGGTCCTCGGCGCCGACGCCGACGTGCGCGTGGTGATCGTCGAACGCGCCCACGCCATCGGCCCGGACCTCGGCCCCGGCCCGCGCCCGGTGATCGAACAGGCGCTGGACGAACTGGGCGTGGTGCGCTTCCTCGGCGCCGCGGTGAACGCCATCGACGCCGACGGCCTGAGCACCACCACCGGAGAGCGCATCGAGGCCAAGACGGTGATCTGGACCGCCGGCATGCGCGCCAGCCCGCTGACCGAGCAGGTGCCCGGCGAACGCGACCCGCTCGGCCGCCTGCACGTGAGCCGCGACCTGCGGGTGAAAGGCAGCGAAGCGATCTTCGCCGCCGGCGACGTGGCCCTGGCCCAGCTCGACGACGCCGGCAACCACGCGCTGATGTCCTGCCAGCACGCGATGAACATGGGCCGCAGCGCCGGCTACAACGTCGCCGCCGACCTGCTCGGCCTGGCCACCCAGGACTACACCCAGGCCTTCTACGTCACCTGCCTCGACCTGGGCGCCTGGGGCGCGGTCTACACCGAGGGCTGGGACCGCGAAGTGAAACTGGTGGGCGCCGAAGCCAAGGCGCTGAAGCGCCAGATCAACGGCGAGTGGATCTACCCGCCGCTGCCCAGCCGCAGCGCCGCCCGCGAAGCCGCCGACCCGCAGCGGGTGGTGGTGGCGTAAACGGCCGCGGGAAGGCGGGAACCCAGTGGCGTAGGGCGCATAACGCCTACGGCGTTATCCGCCGTCCCTCCCGAACAACGGCGTTCAGGACCAACGGCGGATAACCGCGAACGGTTATTCGCCCTACGGGACCCAACGAAAAAGGCCCGGACACCGCAAGGTGTCCGGGCCTCTGCCGTTGGCGGCCGTCTGCGTGGTTACGGCATGACCGGCGGCAGGTACTGCAGGGTGGTGCCCAGGGCCCAGAGCAGGAACAGCACCATGGGCACGTGGACCAGCAACTGGACGAAGGAGAAGCCGATCAGGTCGCGGGCCTTCAGGCCCAGCACGCCGAGCAGCGGCAGCATGTAGAACGGGTTGATCAGGTTCGGCAGCGCCTCGGCGGCGTTGTAGATCTGCACCGCCCAGCCCAGGTGGTATTGCAGCTCGTTGGCCACCTGCATCACGTAGGGCGCCTCGATGATCCACTTGCCGCCGCCGGAGGGGATGAAGAAGCCCAGCACCGCCGAGTACACGCCCATCAGCAGCGCGTAGGTGTCATGGGAGGCGATCTGCACGAAGAAGGTCGAGATGTGGTGGGCCACGGTGGCGCCGTCGGCGCCTTTCACGGTGGTCATGATCGCCGCGATGGAGCCGTACAGCGGGAACTGGATCAGCACCCCGGTGGTGGTCGGCACCGCGCGGGCCACGGCGTCGAGGAAGTTGCGCGGGCGCCAGTGCAGCAGCGCGCCAACCATCAGGAACAGCAGGTTGTAGGTGTTCAGCCCGGAGATGGCAAGGATCGCCGGCTTGGTGGCGAACTCATGGAACAGCCAGCCGCCGGCCAGCACCACCAGCAGGATGATCAGCAGCGGGCTGTGCTCCAGCCATTCGCCGGGGCGGCTCGGCTTGCTCATCTTCGGCGGGGTGAAGCTGACGTCGACGCCGCAGTCCTTGGCGTCGCGCGCGCTGGAGTCACTCGGCGCGGTCATGTAGGCGATGACCACGGAAACCAGCACCAGCGCCAGCAGCATCACGCCGGACTGCCAGAGGAAGATGGTCTCGGTGAACGGGATCACCCCGGTGATGCTGAGGATCGACGGCGGCAGGCTGGCCGGGTTGGCCTGCAGCTGCGCGGCGGAGGACGACAGGCCCAGCGCCCACACGGCGCCCAGGCCCAGGTAGGCGGCGGCGCCGGCGGCGCGATAGTCCATCTTCAGGTCGCTGCGGCGCGCCAGGGCGCGCACCAGCAGGCCGCCGAAGACCAGGCTGAGGCCCCAGTTGAGCAGCGAGGCGAGCATCGATACCACGGCCACCCAGGCCACCGCCGAGCGGCCGTTGTTCGGCACCCGCGCCAGCAGCGCGATCAGCTTCGAGGCCGGGCCGGAGCTGGCCACCACGTAGCCGCCGATGACCACGAAGGCCATCTGCATGGTGAACGGGATCAGGCTCCAGAAGCCGTCGCCGAAGGCCTTGGCGGTCTCGCCGGGGGCCGCGCCCATGGCCAGGGTGGCCACGGCCACGATCAGCACCGCCAGGGTGGCGAACACCCAGGAGTCCGGGAACCAGCGCTCGGCCCAGGCCGAACAGGCCATGGCGAAGCGCGCGGAACGGCTCTCCTGCACTTGCAGTTTCGCGGTCATTTTTCTACCTCGATTTCTTGGAGTTATTTTTTCTTGTGTAACGCCGGACGCCCCGGAGTTCGTCCGGGGCGTCCGTCACGCAGGCACGCGTGGGGTGTCGTCAGTCGCGAACCAGGGCCAGGGCCACGCCCTGGCCGCCGCCGATGCACAGGGTCGCCAGACCCTTCTTCGCGTCGCGGCGGAGCATTTCGTGGAGCAGGCTGACCAGCACCCGGCAGCCGGAGGCGCCGATCGGGTGGCCGAGGGCGATGGCGCCACCGTTGACATTGACCTTGGCGGCGTCCCAGCCCAGCTCCTTGCCCACCGCCAGGGACTGCGCGGCGAAGGCTTCGTTGGCCTCGATCAGGTCGAGCTCGGCCAGTTGCCAGCCGGCCTTGTCCAGGCAGCGACGGGTGGCCGACACCGGGCCGATACCCATGATCGCCGGATCGACCCCGGCGCTGGCGTAGGACGCCACGCGGGCCAGCACCGGCAGGCCGAGGGCCTTGGCCTTGGCCGCGCTCATCAGCAGCACGGCGGCGGCGCCGTCGTTGAGGCTGGAGGCGTTGCCGGCGGTCACCGAGCCGTCCTTCTTGAACGCCGGCTTGAGCTTGGCCAGGGCCTCGGCGGTGGTGCCGTCGCGCGGCTGCTCGTCGGTGTCGAAGCTCAGCGCCTCGCCCTTGCGCTGCGGGATGCTCACCGGGACGATCTCGTCGCGGAAGCGCCCGGCCTCGATGGCGGCCACGGCCTTCTGCTGCGAGGCGGCGGCGAAGGCGTCCTGTTCCTCGCGACTGATGCCGTACTTGTCCACCAGGTTCTCGGCGGTGATGCCCATGTGGTAGTCGTTGAAGGCGTCCCACAGGCCGTCGACGATCATGCTGTCGACCAGTTGTGCGTGGCCCATGCGCAGGCCGGTGCGCGCCTTGGGCAGCACGTAGGGCGACAGGCTCATGTTTTCCTGGCCGCCGGCGATGACCACCTCGGCGTCGCCGCAGCGAATCGCCTGGGCCGCCAGGTGCAGGGCCTTGAGGCCGGAGCCGCAGACCTTGTTCAGGGTCAGCGCCGGCACTTCATGGGGCAGGCCGGCGGCAACGGCGGCCTGGCGCGCGGGGTTCTGCCCGGCGCCGGCGGTGAGTACCTGGCCGAGGATCACCTCGTCCACCTGCTCGGCCTTCACGCCGCTGCGGCGCAGCAGTTCGCGAATGACGATGGCGCCCAGTTCGTGGGCCGGGATGTTTGCCAGGCTGCCCTGGAAGCTGCCGATGGCGGTGCGCGCGGCGGCGACTATCACTACGTCTTGCATGTGTCTGTCTCTCCAG
>NZ_JARJLT010000204.1 GCF_029335315.1 Pseudomonas citronellolis | reverse complement strand
GGTGAAGGTAGCTGCCGGTTGAGCGCCCAGGCGCCGAGCTCCTGGACGCGGTAATCGAGGGGGTCGTGCAGGCTCTGGGTGCGCAGGTTGCGCCAGTGTCGGTCGAGCCGCAGGGCGGCGTGGGTGGCGCGCGCGCCGGTCACTTCGAACAGCCGGCTGCACAGCTCCAGGCCGACGCGGGTCGCGGCCACCTTGGCGGTGCCGATGGCGATGGCCAGCTCGCCGCGCTCCTCGCCGCTCAGGCGCTGCTCCTTGCGCCAGGCGACGTCGAACTGCGCGGCGGCGCGCTCGACCAGCAGGCGCACGCCTTCCAGGCCAACCCAGAAGTCACCGTAGTGGCCGAGCACGTAAGGGTCCTCGGTGATGCTCTGGGCGCTGGAGCGGAACCAGGGCCGCGCCTCCTTCAGGGTGTAGCCACGGAACTCCTCGAAGGCGCCTTCGGCGATGCCGAGGAACACGTGGGCGAAGATCAGCTGCGCCAGCAGCGGGCGCAGGCAGGCGAACGGCGTGCTCAGCGGGCCCGGGTCGAGGAGCAGCTCGGACTGCTCCACGCGCACCCGCTCGAAGGTCACGCTGCCGCTGTCGGTCTGCCGCTGGCCCATGTTGTCCCAGTCGTCGTGCAGGGTGACGCCGGTGCGCCCGCTGGGGATGGCGGCGATCAGCAACTTACCGCCGGCGCTCTCGTCCACCGCCGAGGCGATCAGCATCTCCGAGTCGTTGGCGCCGGAACAGAAGCTCTTCTTGCCGGAAAACTCGCACCAGCCGTCGAACTTCTTCACCGCCGTGCGGGTGTCCAGGGGGTTCAGGGCGTTGCCCCAGAACCAGTTCTTGCGCGCCGTCAGCTCGAACCACGGCTGCCACTGCTCGGGGCGCGAGAACAACCGCGTGGTGGCCAGCATCAGGTGGTGGAAACCGAACACATGGGCGACGGAACTGTCGACCCGGGCGAACTCGCGCACCACCTCCAGGGTCAGCGCCCAGTCGGCGCCGTGGCCGCCCAGGGCGCCGGGAATGCTCAGGGCCAACAGGCCGCTGCGGCGGATGGCGTCACGCTCGGCCTTCGGCGTGCCGCCGCGCTCGTCCCGCTCGGCGGCGTTCTCGGCGAAGCCGGCGGCGAGCTGGCGGGCAATCTGCAGGGGGTTGAGGATGCGACTTTGCTGGTTGGCACTCACTCGGTATTCCTCGTCGAACCCTGGCCGGCCGCCCGTCGCGCGCCAGCCAGGCGATGAATCATCGGCGCCGGCCCATCGCCGGCGAGGACGCACCGCGCGGCAAGCGCGGTGCCCGAGGCTAGGAGCAATATCCATTCCAGGCCCGCAGCGCGCATTCCCCGGCCTGGCGCCGGCGCGCTGCTGCATTCTGAGCAGCCAAGTGTTGATTCACTGTTGCGCAAGCCACCGTCGCCAACAGTGGCTGCGACTGGCACGCCTCAAGGCGCGCCGGTTGGCGGGGTGACGAGAGGATCAGCGCCGGCTCAGGGCCAGGCGCGCGGCGAACAGTACGAAAACCAGCCCGGTGGCGCGGTCCATCCAGCGGATGACTTTTTCGCGGCGCAACACGCCCGCCAGCGGCTGGGTGGCGCCGATCAGCGCCAGCGACCAGAGCAGCCCCAGCGCCACGTGGATGCCGACCAGGCCGAAGGTCCAGGGCACCAGCGGCTGCCCCTGGGGAATGAACTGCGGCAGGAAGGACACGTAGAAGATGCCGACCTTAGGGTTCAGCAGATTGCCCAGCATCCCCTTGAGGAACCAGTTGGCCTGCGGCCGGCCATCGGCTTCGACCGGCGCCAGCGAGCGCCGCGGCCGCAGCAGCATGTTCAGCCCGAGCCAGGCCAGGTAGGCGGCGCCACAGTACTTGAGGACATTGAAGGCCAGCTCGGACACCGCGATCAGCGCGCCCAGCCCGAAAGCCACGGCGGCGCCCCACAGCAGGCAGCCGGCATTGATCCCCAGCGCGGTGCGCAGCCCCTGGCGCTTCCCTTCCACGCTGGCGGTGCGCAGCACCAGGGCGGTATCGAGGCCGGGGGTCAGGGTCAGCAGCGTGGCGGCGAGGGTGAAGGCGAGCAGGTTGTCGGCGAAGGGCATGGTCAAACGGGCCTGAACGGGTGGGCACGCCCGTCAGCATAAGCGCCCGAAGCCGCTGTAGCGAGCCCCCTCCCGCGAGGCTCAGAAGCCCGCGCTGAGCCCCAGGTAGAGCACCGCCGAGACGAACGCGGCGGCAACGCCGAGCGAAAGTACACCCAAGGCGACCACCGCTTTTTCGCCGTCGAACAGGTCGTGGAAAACGGACAGAGCTTTCATGTTGACCCCCAGTCGGTAATGAGTGGTTCTGGGTTGATTCTGTACCATCGTCCCAGGCCATCGACTGTCCGAAGTCAAGGTTTGCTCCGCCCGCCCTCCTCCGACCTTCTCCGCGCTCAGCGGCGGTCGACCCACACGGTTTGCGCGTTGCAGAACTCGCGCACACCGAAGTGCGACAGCTCGCGGCCGAAGCCACTCTTCTTCACGCCACCGAAGCCGACGCGCGGGTCGCTGGCGCTGTAGCCGTTGATGAACACGCCGCCAACGTCGAGCTCGGCGGTCATCTGCCGGGCGCGCGCCGCGTCAGCGGTAAACACCGTGGCGGTCAGGCCGAAGTCGCTGTCGTTGGCCAGTTCCACCGCATGCTGGGCGTCGCGGGCGCGGATGATCGAGGCCACCGGGCCGAACAGCTCCTCGCGGAACGAGGTCATCTGCGGGGTGACATCGGCCAGCACGGTCGGCTGGTAGAAGTTGCCCGCGCCTTCGGCCTTGCCGCCACCCAGCAGCAGGGTGGCCCCTTCGGCCAGGGTGCGTTGCACCTGGTCGTCCAGTTCGTCGCGCAGGTCGAAGCGCGCCATCGGGCCGACGTAGGTTTGCGCCTGGGTCGGGTCGCCCATCACCAGTTCGCGGGTGGCGGCGACGAAGCGCTCGGTGAAGGCCTCGGCGATGCTGTCCTCGATGATGAAGCGCTTGGCCGCCGCGCACACCTGGCCGGAGTTCTGGAAGCGCCCGGCGACCGCCGCCTTGACGGCCAGGTCGAGGTCCGCGTCGGCCAGCACGATGAAGGCGTCCGAGCCACCCAGTTCCAGCACGCACTTCTTCAGCGCGGCGCCAGCCTGGGCGCCGATGGCCGAGCCGGCGCGCACGCTGCCGGTCACGGTGACGGCGGCGATGCGCTCGTCGCGGATGGCCTGGGAAACCAGGTCATTGCTCACGTTGATCACCTCGAACACGCCCGCCGGGAACTCCGCCCGCTGGATCGCCTGGAGGATCAGGTAGGCGCTGCCCATGACATTGGGCGCGTGCTTGAGCACGTAGGTGTTGCCCGCCAGCAGCGCCGGCACCGCACCGCGCAGTACCTGCCAGATCGGGAAGTTCCACGGCATCACCGCGAGGATCGGGCCCAGCGGGCGGTACTCGATCCAGGCGCGCTCATGCTCCACGCTGGTCGGCTCGGGCGCGAGCATTCGCGGGCCATTGGCCGCGTACCAGTCGCACAGCCCGGCGCACTTCTCGACTTCGCCACGCGCCTGGGCGATCGGCTTGCCCATCTCGGCGGTGATGGTGGCGGCGATCTCATCGGCGTTGGCGCGCAGGGCCTGGCCGAGGCGCACCAGGGCAGCGGCGCGCTGCTCCAGCGGCGTGCGCTTCCAGCTGGCATACCCCTGGGCGGCGTGGGCCAGGGATTGCTCCAGCGCGGCGGCGGATTCGAAGGCGTAGCTGGCGATCACCTCGCCAGTGGCGGGGTTGCGGGAAATCGCGTGGGTCTGGGGCGAGATGCTCATGGCGCGCTCCTGGGAGGGGGTGGGCAGTGGCGCCAGTGTCGCGTTGAGAAGCGCTTATGAAAAGTGAATAATAATGACGATTACGCTCTCGATTGGAGAATGAAATGGACCTGGTCCAGCTGGAAATCTTCTGCTCGGTGGCCAGCCACAAGAGCATCGCCGCCGCCGCGCAGGCCATGCACCGCGTGCCGTCGAACCTCACCACGCGCATCCGCCAGCTGGAAGCGGACCTGGGCACCGACCTGTTCATCCGCGAGAAGAACCGCCTGCGCCTGTCCCTGGCCGGACGCGACTTCCTCGTCTACGCCACGCGCATCCTCGGCTTGGTGGAGGAGGCGCGGGTGGTGGTCTCCGGCAAGGAACCCAGCGGGCGCTTCCCCATCGGCTCGCTGGAAAGCACGGCGGCGGTGCGCATCCCCAGGCTGCTGGCGCGCTACCACCAGCAGTACCCGAAGGTGGAGCTGGACCTGTCCACCGGCCCCTCCGGCGCGATGATCGCCGGGGTGTTCGCCGGCGAACTGATCGCCGCCTTCGTCGACGGCCCGATCCGCCACCCGGCGCTGGAAGGCATGCCGGTGTTCGACGAGGAAATGCTGGTGATCGCGCCCTCGCACCACGCGCCGATCCGCCGCGGCCAGGACGCCCACGGCGAGATGATCTACGTGTTCCGCGACAACTGCTCCTACCGCCACCACTTCGAACGCTGGTTCGCCGCCGACGGCGCCGCGCCCGGCGCCATCCGCGAACTGGAGTCCTACCACAGCATGCTGGCCTGCGTGAGCGCCGGCGGCGGCCTGGCGGTGATGCCGCGCAGCATGCTGGTGAACATGCCGGGCAACACTTCGGTCAGCGCCTGGCCCATGGCCGGCGACTTCGCCCGGCTGAACACCTGGCTGATCTGGCGCAGCGACTCGCGCTCACGCTCGCTGGAACTGTTCCGCCAGCTGGTGGAGGAACAGGCGGCGGCACTGGATATGGCGGGCGGCTGAAGGCACCCGCGGTAGCGGCCTCGGGTGCACACTCATTCAAGGCCGCAACGGCTGGCTCAGCGAACCGCCGGCTTGCCGCTCATGGGGCCCTTGCAGAGAAAACCGTCAGGAACGAGGGTGATTTCCACGCGCCGGTTGGCGCTCCGTCCCTCTTCCGTATCGTCACTGGCGAGCGGCTCGGCCGCCCCGGCTCCGCGCACGACGAAGCAATCGCCCGGGATATCGCCCATCCGCTGCATCCAGTCCCGCACCGCCAGCGCTCGGGCATAGGACAGTTGCCGGTTGCGTTGCGGATCGCCGGTGGAGTCGCTGTGCCCGGTGATGACGATCAGCCAACCCGGCTGCGCCTTGATGTCGATCAGGCCGGCGATCAGCAGCTTGTCCGACTCCGGCTTCAGCGCGGCGCTGCCCTCCTTGAACAGCAAGCGGCCATCCAGACGCACCGGCGCCCTGGGCTGCATCTCCGTCGCCGGGTCGACGGGCGCAGCAGGCTGGAGCTCGCGCCACAACAGCCACGACAGTGCCAGGCACATCGCCGCGCCGAGCAACCAGAGCAGCGCGCGAATCGCGCCGGCCTTGCGCGGCGGCGGCGCGGCGCTGCCGACCTCGACGACAACCACGGTCGGGTTCGCCTCGGCGGCGACGGTCACCATCTGGCGCGGTTCGGCTGGCGCAGCGCCGGCCAGTCGCACCCGAACCTCGCGCGCTCCGGCCCTCGGCACAGGTTCGGCGACGGTGTCCCGTTCAAGGCGCTCGATGAGGTGGTCGAGAAGCTGCCGCAGCGACTGCAACGCCGCCAGCGGCACCTGTCCTTGCCCGGCGAGGAAGTCATCGAGGCGCGCCAGATCGTCTCGCAGTTGATTGGCCAGGGGCAGATCGTCGCCTTCCAGTGACTGCCTCCGCAGCAACGGCTGCAACTGCGCGAACAGCCAGGCGAGGATTTCCAGGCGCGCGGCATGCGCCTGCGGCCAGAACGCCGGCCAATGCGCCGTCACGAAGCGAACCAGCTCGCCGACGCCGGCCAGCATGCCCGGCAATGCGCGCTGCTGAGCCCTCGCCACGGCCAGCGCGGCAAGCGTCTGCAGCTCGCTGCCGTTTTCCTTGCGCAGCGCCAGGCACAGGCGCTCCACGCGCGGCCAGTCGACATCCGGGCGAGCCGGGTGGTTGAGCTTGCCCAGCTCTTCGCGCAGCGCGGCGTAATCCGTGCAGTCGCGGGGATTGCCACCCAGCCGTGGGCTCGATTCGACAACGATCATCTTCACGCTTCCATTCGATGGGGGAACGAGAAACCGCCACCCTAGGGCGACAGGTAACTCATCTGTTTCAGGTGGCGCACCAGCACCCGGCCCTCCGGCGCCAGGGTGGTACCGAAGGTCGCCCGCGCCCCGCCCTTCAACTGCACGTCCAGGGCGTACTCCAGATGCCCCGGCCGGGTCTGCGGCAGCAACACAATGTTCACCGCCTGCAGGCGCGGCTCGTGCTGGAGCAGCGTACGGGTCATGGTGTCCATCAGCCCGTGGGCGGTCCCGGGCAGGCCCTGGAGGATCTGGCTCATGTCCGGCAGTCCGTAGTCGGGCAGATGGGCGAGACTGCCCGCGCGGCAATTGAGGATGCGCTGCAGGTTGTCCAGCACCGACAGCACGACCTGGTCTTCTTCGCGAACCCGCTGCAGGTCCAGCTCGCCACTGAAGTTCTGCAGGAGCAGCTCGTAGAGCGAAGGGCTCTGCTCGCTCACCACCAGGACTCCTTCTCCGCCAGCGGCAGCAGCGACAGCGCGTTGTCGCCCAGCTCGACCAACCGCGCCCGGTCAGGGTCCAGCTCATCCCGGGCGATCACCAGCCGCCAGGAGCCGTCCGCCCTGTTCGGCGAGCGGAACAAGCCGACGACGGCGACGAACTGCGCTTCCTCCGCCAGCGGCACGTTCAGTTGCGCACCCTCCCCTGGCTTGACCACCACCTGGCGCTCGTCCAGCAGGTCGGCGCCCAGCGCGCTGGCGCCGTCGTTCAACAGGCCCGGGTAGTCGGCCTTGTCCAGCGTCTTGCGGTCCTTCAGCTGATAGACGCGCACCAGCGTGGATACCGAGAGCGCGGACATATCGGTGGCGTCGGTATTCAGTGCGGCGCGGGCGCTGAAATCCAGATGCAGCACCTTGACCTGCTTGTAGAAGACCCCGCGTGCGACAGAGCTGCTCCCGTCCACCACGCGCTGGGTCAGCCCGCAGCCGCCGAGCAGCAAGCTCAGCGTCGCCATGGCCAGAAACGCTCTAGAAGCGGTAAGCGACATGCTGTGTCTCCCTGTGTTTCATGTTGTCGGCCAAGCCCCGGTAGCGGCCGAGATTGACGGTGATGCAGCCCGCTTCGGGCAGCGCCGGAGCTGCGGAATTCAGACCCAGCACCCCGGTCAGCCCCAACCGCACCGGTGCGCCCCCGAGCACCGGCAGGGGCAGGCATTTCACCGGCAGGGTCAGTTGCAGCCGCGCGGTACAGCGCCAGCCCAGGTACACCCGCAGCAGCACCAGCAGATCGCTGTACAGTTGGCCGTCCGGCAACCACCCTCGCGCTTCGGCGAGATCCTCGGTCAGCAGCTCCAGCCGCACCTCGCTGTTCGCGTCCGTCCCCACGGCGCCCAGGGGCTGGCCCTGGGACAGGTTGACGGGCCGCTCGCGCGACAGCCCGGCGGGTTGCGCCAGGACCACCTTGCGCGGCCAGTGCGGGATGACCCGGGCCTGGGTGTTGGGCGCCAGCAACTTGACCAGCGCGCCTATGCCCTCGGCGTTGCGGGTGGGCAGGCGCATCACGCTGAGCAGCGCGAGAAAGCGCGACACCGGGGTGGCCACGTGCCTGGCCGTTCCCGGGATGCCCAGCCCGATCAGGCCGAGCAGGCACTGCGAGGTGGCGTCCGCGCCCCCGGCCTCGAAGGTGGCCGGGTAGGAGTACTTGCGCCAGATGCGGTAGAACTGGGTGAAGACCCGGTGGTTGAAGATGTCGAGAAAGGCCTCCAGTGCCTCATGCCCTTCCCGGCGCTGGGCGATGTCGTCCAGGTAGGCGGTCGGCAACGGCGAGTCGACGCCGTACAGGCCGAGCAGGCGCGTGCGCACCGTGGCGGGTCGCTGCGGGTGCTCCTCGTCGAACTCGATGGCCTTGAACTCGCCGGCGGGAAAGCCCATGCCGGGGTGCGGACGAAAGCGCACGGCATCGTCGCGGGGGCTGGTCGTCGTTCCCAGGGGCGGTTTGTCCGGCACGGCGGCCTCGAGCAGTTGGCAGAAGCGGTACAGGTTCGCCTCGCCGATCCGCCCCTGCAGCGCCTCCAGCAGGCCGCTGGCCTTCAGCCGGGAATACGCTGACTGTGGTTCTCGTTCCATCGCAGGCATTTACCAGTGGGTTGCAGGATCAGCGTGAGCTGGTTGAACAGGTGGATGTCGGCATACAGCGCGAAGAAGCGATTGAGCAGCTCGCCGAACAGGCTGATGTCGCCTTCGCCGCAGAAGCCGTTGGCGTCCAGGGTCACCTCGATGTCCACGCCGCGCAGCAGGAAACCCTTCTCGAAGCGCTGGATCAGGTGGTGGCGGACTTCGACGATGGCCGCCAGCCGCCGACGGTTCAGCTCGCTGTGCGCCCAGTCGTACAGCGCCAGGGTGCCGCGCAACACCTCGGCGTTGTCCAGCATCGGCAGGAAGTTCGAGCCCAGGTGGCTGAGCACCCGCCAGTGGAAGCGATCCTGGTTGGGCGGGTAGCACGGCAGCGTCGGCGCGCACAGGTTGCGCACCTTCAGGCCGGGCAGCGGCGACTTCACCAGCGCGTCCAGCAGGGTGCTCTGCAAGGCCTTGCGCGGCAGCTGGCCGTTGGTGCCGGTCAGGCGCAGGGACAGGCTTTCGCTCTGGCTCAGGCGATCGAGGTCGAAGCCCTCCCCGCCGAGGATCAGCCAGGTGTCATGCATGCCGTTCGCGCCGCGCTTCATCCGCGTGTGGAAGTAACGCTCCGGCGCCTCGTCGCGCAGCATGCCACCCTTGTGGCGGAAACTGCTGAAGGGCACGTAGTCGCGCTGCTCGGAGTGCTTCGAGGAGGTCACGCTGTCCACCGAGTAGATCTCGGTGTGCCCGTCCTGCAGGCGCATCGGCCGCAACAGGTAGTCGGTCTGCAGCGGCGACAGGCTCAGCGGGTCGGCTTCCAGGGTGAACAGGTTGATCACCGGGACCGCGTGCAGGCGGATGTGCTCGGCGCTCACCGACCACTCGTGCGGCCACTGCTCGCTCAGCACCACGTCCAGCTCGAAGCCCGACATGCCGGCGGTCATCGGCACCTGCTCCAGGCCGCAGAGGGTGACGAACATGAACTTCTCGCGGAAGCTGAAGTACTCCAGGAGCAGCTGGTAGCCACTGAAGGCGCCATCGGCCTTGGGCCAGAGGCGATCCTCGTCGGCGAAGCCCTTGGCGGCGAAGTGGCCGTCCAGCCGCACCCGGTCTACCTGGCCCGGGAGGCGGAGGTAAAGCGCCTGGACCTTCAGCGTCAGGGCATGGTGCAGCGCGCTGGCCAGCGGCCCATCGGCATTGAGGTACAGCGGCAGGCGCCGCAGATCGATCTGCGACCAGTCCGCCAGGGGGCTGCACGCAAAGCGCAGGCGCATCACCGAGTGGCCGTCCGGCTCGCTGTCCAGTCGCACCGACTCGATGGCCAGCGGGTGCAGCCTGAGGTCCTGGGTGGTGGTGTAGCGGCAGCGCGTGCGCCGCGGTCCCACCGGTTGCGACATCACCTCGCAGCCCCTGGGCAGCGCTTCGCTGCGCTTCATCTCGCGGTAGTCCGGCGACAGCTCGACCACCGACAGCGACGGAATGGTCCGCAAGTAGTGTGGCCACAACAGGCTGACCAGCCCCTCGGTCAACTCCGGGAGGTCGTCGTCGAGCTTCTCGCGCAGGCGTCCCATGAGGAACGCGAAACCTTCGAACAGGCGCTCCACGTATGGATCGCGCGCGCCCGCCTTGTCCAGATTGAGCTGCGCCGCGCGGTCCGGGAACGCCTCGGCGAACTCCTTGCCCGCCTCGCGCAGGTAGCGCATCTCGGCATCGAAATAGCGCAGCGTCAGATTATCCATGCTCACCATTGGCATCCTGAAAGTAAGAGTGGCCTAGCCACAGAGCACCGCGGCCCGCACCGGGTCGGCGGCCACCAGCGCGGCCAGCAGCCCTTCCATGCGGCGCGCCAGGGCGGGCTTGTCCACGTCGTTGCGCTGGGCCTTCTGGCGCAGCAGCTTGAGCAGCCGCGCCTTGACCTCGAAGCCCAGCTCGGGCTCCCAGGCGTCCAGGCCCTGGCGCTGCGCGACGGCTTCGAGATCGCCCAGCAGGTGAAGCGCCAGGTCGCCCTTGCCGTACTGCTCGGCCACCCGCGCCATCAGCAAGCGCAGCAGCCAGCGCTGGCGGCCGCCGTTCACCTCGGGGCGCGCGGCCAGCCACGCCAGCGCCGCCTCGACGCCATCGCTGTCGGCCTGCGCCAGGGCTTCGCCTTCCAG
>NZ_JARJLT010000203.1 GCF_029335315.1 Pseudomonas citronellolis | reverse complement strand
TGCCGGAGCCGCCGGACCTGCCGATGCCCGCTGCGCAGCCGGAGCTGCCCGAGCAGCCGCTGCCGGCGGCCAGCCAGGCGCCGAGCAACCTGCTCTACCTGCCCTTCGGCCTGCACCCGGCCGACCGCTGCCTGCACGGCCCGCTGGTGGTCAACGGCCGCGTGCGCATTCGCCCGCCGCTGCAGTTCTGGCGCATCTCGGCGGCGGAAATCCGTTTTGGCGACTGCTCGCGGACGCCCACCGGCATCGCCATGGTGAGCAACCTCCGGCGCCAGGTGGAGGAGGGCGAGTTCCGCCTCGCCGCCGGCAGTTGCCTGGACGCCGACCTGCAGGTGCATGGCGACCTGTTCCTCGGCCGCTACTCTTGCGTGCGCGGCTCGGTGCAGGTGGACGGTGGCGTGTGGATGGACGAAGGCGCCGAGGTGGCTGGCGCCATCCTCGCCCGCGGTTCGGTACGGATCGGCCGCCGCTCGCGGGTCGCCGGGCCGGTCAGCGCCGGTCGCAGCGTCAGCCTGGGGCGCGACTGCGTGGTGGGCGCCCAGGAATCGCCGACCACGGTCAGTGCCGCGCGGGTGCGGATCAACGAGGGCTGCAAGGTCTACGGCCAGGTGCTGGCCGAGAACGGCGCCCAGGTTTCCGCCCTGGCCGGCGCCGAGGTTGCCCGCGAGTCGCTCTGACGCCTCAGATTCCACCGTCGGCCGGTTCGCCGCCGTCGGCGGAATCGTTCGCGCGCTGCTTGCGCATCCGTGACAGCTGCACGTTCAGGCGTGGCATGGCCAGCTCCAGGCCGGCCTTGTCGAGCTTCTGGCGCAGGCGCAGGTTGAACGCGCGCTGCACTTCCCACTGGCGGATCGGCGCGGTCTTGAAGCGGAAACGCAGGATCGCCTGGCCGTTGTCGAAGCTCTCGATGCCCTGCATTTCCAGTGGCGACCAGATCGCCCGGTTGATGCTGCGGTCGTTGCGCAGCTCGGCGGAGACTTCCTTTACCAGCGCCAGGGCGTCGTCGATCGGCATGCTCGCCGGCACCGGCCAGCGGAACATGGCGTAGCCGAACTGCCGCGAGTAGTTCTTGATGCTCTTGATCTCGCTGAACGGGATGGTGTGCACCACCCCGTCGAGGTCGCGCAGGCGTACGGTGCGGATGGTCAGCCCTTCGACCGTGCCGAGGTGGCCGCCGACGTCGACGTAGTCGTCGATCGACAGCGAATCCTCGATGATGATGAACAGCCCGGTGATCAGGTCGGCCACCAGCGACTGCGCGCCGAAGCCGATGGCCAGGCCGATGACGCCGGCGCCGGCCAGCAGCGGGGTGACGTTCATGCCCATGTTGGCCAGCGCGACGATCAGGGCGATCACCGCGATGGTGATGAACAGCACGTTGCGGATCAGCGGCAGCATGGTCAGCGCGCGGGTGTTGGCGCGGTTCTTCCCGCCCAGGCCGAGGCTATGCTGCACTGCCGTGTCGGTGAGAATCCAGATCAGCCAGGCCACCAGCAGGGTGCTGCCGAAGCTGATCAGCTTGAGGCTGATCTGCGAGCCGTCGCCCTCGGCGAAGCCGATCAGCGACATGCCCCAGACGCGCAGGCCCACTTCCAGGAACACCAGCAGGGTGGCCAGGTGCAGCAGCGTGTAGCCGAAGTTCTGCAACTGCTCGATGTAAGGCGCGCTGCGCCGGCTGCTGCGTTGCGCCGAGCGCAGGTGGGCACGGCGGATCAGGCCGTTGACGGTCATCGCTACCACCGCGATCAGCGCGCACAGCAGCGCCCGGCGCAGGGCGTAGCTGCTGTCGCCGGCGGTGACCACGGTGGCGAACAGCGAGATGCCTACCAGCAGCAGCACCGGCACGTACCACAGCGAACCAACCAGCTCGACCAGCTCCTGCAGGCCACGGCGCTTGAGGCGGCGTTCCAGCGGCTGGTTGCGGATCAGGTGGGCGATCGGCCGGCGGAACTGCAGGACGAACAGCGCGGTGAGCAGCGCCGCGCAGATGTTCGCCAGCGAGCCGACGCTCAGCGCGATGTTCTCGCCGAGGCTGTCGGTGACGCGCGGGTCGTGCATCACCTCGCCGAGGGCGGCGAGGCTGCCGATCAGCCACAGCGGGCGGAAAGCGCGGCGCCGCAGGATGTCCAGGGCGCGCATGCGGTGCGGGCCGCTGAGCAGCGACAGGGAGATCACGCACAGCGCCGAGAACAGCGTGCCGCACACCAGCACGTAGGCGATCACCATGGCCACCAGCTTGCCTAGCGAGCTGGGCAGCACCACCGAGAGGTAGACGGTGATCAGGAAGGCGACCAGCCAGGGCCCCAGCTTGCGCAGGGCGAACAGCAGCAGGTCGCGGGTCTTGGGGTGTTGCGGCAGTTCCTCGGCCAGGCCGAAGCGTTCGCGCATGCGCCCGGCGACCCAGCGCAGGCCCAGCGCCACGCAGGCCCAGATAAGAATGACGGCGGCGAAGTCGAGGATCATCCCCGGCCATTCCTGCCAGGACGGCGCGCGCTCCTGCAGCTCGGTCCCGGCCTGCTGGAACAGGCCGCTCCAGCGCAGCACCGGGCTGTTGGCGCCTTCGAACTGGCGCTCCAGGCTGCCCAGGGTGTCGCCGATCAGGCCGAGCACGCCGCCCTGGTCTTCCGCGCCCTTGCCGGTGGCGTCGCGCAGCTGCTTGAGCTTCTTCAGCAGGTCGGCGCGCTGCTGGTCGCTCTCCAGGGTCTTGATGACCTGGTCCAGCGACTGTTGCAGCTGCGCTTCGCTGACCTTGCCGTCGCCGCCGCTCACGCCGGGAATGCTCGGCAACGCGGCGGACGCCGGCCCGGCGAGGAACAGGCCCAGGCTCAGGCAGCACAGCAGCAGGCAGCGGCGGATAAGGTCGGTCACGAGGGGGCACTCCGGAGCAGGGCGAAACTCGGCCCATCATACAGATGCCGGGGGCCGTGCCGAATCGGCGGGAAGGTGCGCACCTTGTAGGAGCGAGCTTGCTCGCGAAGGCGTTTCCAGGCGGGCTGGGTGTTTCGGGTTGACTCCGCTTCCTCTTCCCAGCCCTCGGCTGCGCGCCCCGTCCTGAAGGGGGAGGGGTAGGGAGAGGGCGTTAATAAAAAAGGCCTCCCGAAGGAGGCCTTAATGTTGCCGCTACTTATAGGTATTCGTGGATCAGACGCTGTAGTACAGGTCGTATTCCAGCGGGTGCACGAAGGTGCGCACCTTGATTTCTTCTTCCGACTTCAGCTCGATGTAGGCATCGATGAACTCGTCGGTGAACACGCCGCCCTTGGTCAGGAACGCACGGCCCTTGTCGAGTTCTTCCAGCGCCTCTTTCAGGCTGCCGCAAACCTGCGGGATCTCTTTCGCCTCTTCCGGCGGCAGGTCGTACAGGTTCTTGTCGGCGGCGTCGCCGGGGTGAATCTTGTTCTGGATGCCGTCCAGGCCGGCCATCAGCAGCGCGGCGAAGGCCAGGTAGGGGTTGGCAGCCGGGTCCGGGAAGCGCGCTTCGATGCGGCGGGCTTTCGGGCTGGATACGTACGGAATACGGATCGAGGCGGAACGGTTGCGAGCCGAGTAGGCTAGCATGACCGGGGCTTCGAAGCCCGGGACCAGACGCTTGTAGGAGTTGGTCGACGGGTTGGTGAAGCCGTTCAGGGCCTTGCCGTGCTTGATGATGCCGCCGATGAAGTACAGGGCGGTGTCGGACAGGCCGGCATAGCCTTCGCCAGCGAAGGTGTTCTTGCCATCCTTGGAGATGGACATGTGCACGTGCATGCCCGAGCCGTTGTCGCCGTACAGCGGCTTCGGCATGAAGGTCACGGTCTTGCCGTAGGCGTCGGCGACGTTGTGCACGCAGTACTTCAGGGTCTGAACTTCGTCAGCCTTGGCGACCAGGGTGTTGAACTTCACGCCGATTTCGTTCTGGCCGGCGGTGGCAACTTCGTGGTGGTGGACTTCCACGACCAGGCCCATTTCTTCCAGGGCGTTGCACATGGCGGTACGGATTTCGTGGTCGTGGTCGACCGGCGGTACCGGGAAGTAGCCGCCCTTGACGCCCGGACGGTGGCCTTTGTTGCCGGTTTCGATGTCGGCGTCGGTGTTCCAGGAAGCCTGCTCGGAGAAGATCTTGAACATCGAGCCGGAGATGTCGGACTTGAACTTCACTTCGTCGAAGATGAAGAACTCCGGCTCCGGGCCGACGAAGACGGTGTCACCGATACCGGTGGACTTCAGGTATTCCTCGGCGCGCTTGGCGATGTTGCGCGGGTCGCGCTCGTAGCCTTGCATGGTGCTCGGCTCGATGATGTCGCAGACCAGGATCAGGGTCGGTTCTTCGGTGAACGGATCGAGGACGGCGGTGGTGTCGTCCGGCAGCAGGATCATGTCGGAGGCTTCGATGCCTTTCCAGCCGGCGATGGAGGAGCCGTCGAACATCTTGCCGATTTCGAAGAAGTCATCGTCCAGCGCGTCGCGAGCCGGCATGGTGACGTGCTGCTGCTTGCCTTTGGTGTCGGTGAAGCGCAGGTCTACCCACTTCACGTCATGGTCTTTGATCAGTTGATGCGACTTGTACGACATGCTGTCCTCCAGGAGGGATTAGAGCTGGGAGCTTTTCTGTGCCCCAGTATCGGGTGATGCCGGCCGGAATACTCCGCCAGGGCAACCTGCCTCACAAGAGAGCAAGTAGCGTGCCAGTGCCCGATTTTGGACAGGCCCCCGCGCTACGCGGCTTTGCGCACGGTATCTGGCGATGGTGACGGATTTGTTGCACTGAATTGGTGCGCAATCGTGGTGCGCGGGTTCGATTTTGGTGCATCGAAAAGAATCTGCACTGGGTTGCTCAAGTCTTGAGCAATTTCGGGTATAATTTCGCCCCTTTTTTTCGTCTCTTCGGGCTTACGCCTTTTCCCGCATGAAACTCATCGTCAAGGTCTTCCAGGAAATCACCATCAAGAGCCGGCCGGTGCGCAAGCGCTTCATCCGCCAGCTCGCGAAGAACATCCGCACCGTGCTGCGCGACCTGGACCCGGACCTGCTGGTCGAGGGCGAGTGGGACAATCTCGAAGTCGAAACCCGCGTCACCGACGCCAAGGTGCTGCGCGAGATGATCGAGCGCCTGACCTGCGTGCCGGGCATCGGCCACTTCCTCGAAGTGCACGAATACCCGCTGGGCGATTTCGACGACATTCTCGAGAAGTGCAAGCAGCACTTCGGCCACCTGCTGCCCGGCAAGGTCTTCTCCATGCGCTGCAAGCGCGCCGGCAAGCACAGCTTCACCTCCATCGACGTGGAACGCTACGTCGGCGGCGGCCTGCGCCAGCATTGCGATGCGGCCGGCGTGTCGCTGAAGAACCCGGAAGTGCAGGTGCGCGTGGAAATCCGCCACGACCGTCTGTACGTCATCCACGCCCAGCACGATGGCCTCGGCGGTTACCCGCTGGGCGCGCTGGAGCAGGTGCTGGTGCTGATGTCCGGCGGCTTCGACTCCACCGTGGCGGCCTACCAGATGATGCGCCGCGGCATGATCAGCCACTTCGTGTTCTTCAACCTCGGCGGCCGTGCCCACGAACTGGGCGTGATGGAAGTCGCGCACTACCTGTGGAAGAAGTACGGCAGTTCGCAGCGCGTGCTGTTCGTCAGCGTGCCCTTCGAGGAAGTGGTCGGCGAGATTCTCACCAAGGTCGACGACAGCTACATGGGCGTCACCTTGAAGCGCATGATGCTGCGCGCCGCCAGCCGCGTGGCCGAGCGTCTGGAAATCGACGCGCTGGTGACCGGCGAGGCGATTTCCCAGGTGTCCAGCCAGACCCTGCCGAACCTCTCGGTGATCGACCGGGTGACCGACACCCTGGTGCTGCGCCCGCTGATCGTCAGCCACAAGCAGGACATCATCGATACCGCGACCAAGATCGGCACCGCCGAGTTCGCCAAGCACATGCCCGAGTACTGCGGCGTGATCTCGGTGAACCCGACCACCCAGGCCAAGCCCTACCGCGTCGACCACGAAGAGTCCAAGTTCGACATGGCCGTGCTCGACCGCGCCCTGGAGCGCTCCACGCAAATGACCGTGGACCGGGTGATCGACGAGCTGGGCAAGGACCTGGCGGTGGAGATGGTCGATGAAGTGCTGGCCGGCCAGATCGTCGTGGACATCCGTCACCCGGATGCCCAGGAAGATGAACCCCTGGCCCTGGACGGCATCGAAGTGCTGCCCATGCCGTTCTACGCGATCAACAGCAAGTTCAAGGAACTGGACCCCAACCGCCAGTACCTCCTGTATTGCGACAAGGGCGTGATGAGTCGCCTGCACGCCCATCACCTGGTCAACGAAGGGCACACCAATGTGCGTGTCTACCGTCCGGCGTAAGGGCGCCGAGCGCCGCCGCCAGCCCGGGCTGTTCGGCGGCAGCATTCGCCACCGACCTCCCGACACATTCGGCGCGTAGGCTCACGCCCCGACCTTTTGTACCGCCGCGCCCCGGCCCGGCCCCCGCTGCCAAGAGGCAGCCGAAGATTCACTATCGAGACTGACACTGTGATCGAAAAACTGCGCAACATCGCCATCATCGCCCACGTCGACCATGGCAAGACCACCCTCGTAGACAAGCTCCTGCGCCTGTCCGGCACCCTCGACCGCAAAGAAGCGGAAAACGAGCGCGTGATGGACTCCAACGACCAGGAAAAAGAGCGTGGCATCACCATCCTGGCGAAGAACACCGCGCTGAAGTGGAACGACTACAGCATCAACATCGTCGACACCCCCGGTCACGCCGACTTCGGCGGTGAAGTAGAGCGCGTGATGTCGATGGTCGACTCCGTGCTGCTGGTGGTCGACGCCCAGGACGGCCCGATGCCGCAGACCCGCTTCGTGACCCAGAAGGCGTTCAAGGCCGGCCTGCGTCCGATCGTCGTAGTGAACAAGATCGACCGTCCGGGCGCGCGTCCTGACTGGGTCATCGACCAGATCTTCGACCTGTTCGACAACCTCGGCGCCACCGACGAGCAACTCGACTTCCCGATCGTCTACGCCAGTGCCCTGAACGGCATCGCCGGCATGGACCACGAGAAGATGGACGACAACATGGACGCGCTGTTCCAGGCGATCATCGACCACGTCCCGGCGCCGAAAGTCGACGTCGACGGCCCGTTCCAGATGCAGATCTCCCAGCTGGACTACAACAGCTTCCTCGGCGTGATCGGCATCGGCCGTATCGCTCGCGGCAAGGTCAAGACCAACACCCCGGTCGTGGCCATCAGCGACGACGGCACCAAGCGCAACGGCCGTATCCTGAAGATCATGGGTCACTCCGGCCTGCAGCGCGTGGAAGTCGCCGAAGCCGAAGCCGGTGACATCGTCTGCGTCTCGGGCATGGACGAGCTGTTCATCTCCGACACCCTGTGCGACCCGCAGAACGTCGAAGCGCGCCCGCCGCTGACCGTTGACCAGCCGACCGTGAGCATGACCTTCCAGGTCAACGACTCGCCGTTCGCCGGTAAAGAAGGCAAGTTCGTCACCAGCCGCAACATCAAGGACCGTCTGGACAAGGAACTGCTGCACAACGTGGCCCTGCGCGTCGAGCAAGGCGATTCCCCGGAGAAGTTCAAGGTTTCCGGCCGTGGCGAGCTGCACCTGTCGGTACTGATCGAGAGCATGCGCCGTGAAGGCTTCGAGATGGCCGTGGGCCGTCCGGAAGTGGTGATCATCGAGAACGAGGCCGGCGAGAAGCAGGAGCCCTACGAGAACGTCACCATCGACATCGAAGAGCAGAACCAGGGCTCGGTGATGGAGCAGATGGGCCTGCGCAAGGGCGATCTGACCAACATGATCCCCGACGGCAAGGGTCGCGTCCGCCTGGAATACACCATCCCGGCGCGTGGCCTGATCGGCTTCCGCAACAACTTCCTGACCCTGACCTCGGGCACCGGCATCCTGACCTCGACCTTCAGCCACTACGGCCAGATCAAGGCCGGCGAAGTCACCAACCGTCAGAACGGCGTACTGGTCTCCATGGCCACCGGCACCGCGCTGACCTACTCGCTGGAAACCCTGCAAAGCCGCGGCAAGCTGTTCCTCGGCCCGGGCGACGAGATCTACGAAGGCCAGCTGGCCGGCATCAACAGCCGCGACAACGACCTGGTGATCAACCCCACCAAGGGCAAGAAGCTCGACAACATGCGCGCTTCGGGCAAGGACGAGGTCATCGCCCTGGTTCCGCCGATCCGCTTCACCCTGGAGCAGGCGCTGGAGTTCATCGCCGACGACGAGCTGGTGGAAGTGACGCCGAAGTCCATCCGCCTGCGCAAGAAGCTGCTGAACGAGAACGACCGCAAGCGCTACGAGCGCGCCAAGGTCTGATCGTCGGTTAGCCGATGAAGAGGCCCCGCCGGTGCGATCCGGCGGGGCCTTTTTCGTTGCCGGCTCAGTGCTGCTGGCGGAAGAACTGCTCCAGGCGCGTGAGCATGGTCTCGGCCTGGGTGGCCCGGCGCGTCTCCGGCGCCTCGCGGCCGCAG
>NZ_JARJLT010000202.1 GCF_029335315.1 Pseudomonas citronellolis | reverse complement strand
GTCTTCCTCGTCCAGCTGGTAGCGCGTCGGCACCAGGCTTTCCTTGATCTTGCGCAGGTGCGGCTGGAAGTCCACGCCGCGGCGCAGGGTCACGCCCGTGGCCAGCACGTCGAGCACCGTCAGCTGGATGATCCGCGAGGTCATCGGCATATAGATGTCGGTGTCTTCCGGCAGCGGAATGTCCAGGGTCAGGCTGCAGACCTTGGCCAGCGGCGAGTCGGCGGCGGTCAGGCCGAGCACCGAGGCGCCGTTCTCCCGCGCCAGGCGCGCCACCTCCACCAGCTCGCGGGTGCGTCCGGTGTAGGAAATCACCACGAAGAGGTCGCCGGTGTGCGCCACCGAGGCGATCATCCGCTGCATCAGCACGTCGCTCTGCGCCGACACCGCCAGGTTGAAGCGGAAGAACTTGTGCTGCGCGTCCAGCGCCACCGAACTGGAGGCGCCGAGGCCGAAGAAGTGGATCTGCCGGGCCTGGATCAGCAGGTCCACGGCGCGGTCCACCGCGCGGGCGTCGATCAGCTTGTAGGCGGCGTCCAGCGAGGCGATGGTGCTGCTGAAAATCTTCCGCGTGTAGTCCTGCGGGCCGTCGTTCTCGGCCACCGCCTGGGTGACGAAGGCCGCGCCGCTGGCCAGGCTCTGCGCCAGCTGGATCTTCAGCTCGGGGTAGCCGCTCATGTCGAAGGAGCGGCAGAAGCGGTTCACCGTCGGCTCGCTGACACCGGCGGCCTGGGCCAGCGCAGCGATGCTGAAACGAGTGGCCTGCTGCGGGTTCTGCAGGATCACTTCGGCGACCTTGCGCTCGGCCTTGTTCAGGTCTTCCAGCCGCGACTGGATCTGCTCCAGCAGGTTCTTCATCCGTACTCCTTGGTGGCCCGCGTGGGGCATTCGACGGCCGGGGTCATGCCCCCGGCCAGCGGCGCTATCCTAACGTCAGGTCGGCAGACGACCAACAGGACTGCGTTCGGGGAAAAATATGTTGTTTAATTACTACATTTTTGCCTTAATGACGCGGTGAATTCGGCAAATGTTCCTCAAAATCTGGTTGGTAATAACAAATGCCTGATGTCCGCGTTCTGCCTTGCACCCTGGCGCTGTTCGGCGCGCTCGGCGATCTCGCCCTGCGCAAGCTGATTCCCGCCCTCTACCAGCTCGACCGCGAAGGCCTGCTGCACGGCGACACCCGTGTGCTCGCCCTGGCCCGCGAGGAGGGCGACCCCGCCGGCCACCTGGCGACCCTCGAGAAACGCCTGCGCCTGGCGGTGCCGGCCCGCGAATGGGACGACGCCGTGTGGGCGCGCTTCCAGCAGCGCCTGAGCTACCAGAGCATGGATTTCCTCGACGCCGCGTCCTACCCGGCGCTGCGTGACGCGGTGCCCGCCGGCCTGCCGCTGGTGGCCTACTTCGCCACCCCGGCCGCGGTCTACGGCGGCATCTGCGAGAACCTCGCCGCCGTCGGCCTGGCCGAGCGCACCCGGGTGGTCCTGGAGAAGCCCATCGGCCACGACCTGGCGTCGTCCCGCGAGGTCAACGAGGCGGTGGCGAAGTTCTTCCCGGAGAACCGCATCTACCGGATCGACCACTACCTGGGCAAGGAGACGGTGCAGAACCTCATCGCGCTGCGCTTCGCCAACAGCCTGTTCGAGACCCAGTGGAACCAGAACCACATCTCCCATGTGGAAATCACCGTGGCCGAGAAGGTCGGCATCGAGGGCCGCTGGGGTTATTTCGACCAGGCCGGGCAACTGCGCGACATGGTGCAGAACCACCTGCTGCAACTGCTCTGCCTGATCGCCATGGACCCGCCCAGCGACCTCTCCGCCGACAGCATCCGCGACGAGAAGGTCAAGGTGCTGCGCGCGCTGGAGCCGATTCCGCCGGAGCAACTGGCCAGCCGCGTGGTGCGCGGCCAGTACACCGCCGGTTTCATCGACGGCAAGGCGGTGCCCGGCTACCTGGAAGAGGAACACGCCAACCGCATGAGCGGCGCCGAGACCTTCGTCTCGCTGCGCGTGGACATCCGCAACTGGCGCTGGTCCGGCGTGCCTTTCTACCTGCGCACCGGCAAGCGCATGCCGCAGAAGCTGTCGCAGATCGTCATCCACTTCAAGAATCCGCCGCACTACATCTTCGCCCCGGAGCAGCGCTCGCTGATCAGCAACCGCCTGATCATCCGCCTGCAGCCGGACGAGGGCATCTCCCTGCAGGTGATGACCAAGGACCAGGGCCTGGGCAAGGGCATGCAGCTGCGCACCGGGCCGCTGCAGCTGAACTTCTCCGAGACCTTCCAGGCCGCGCGTGTGCCGGACGCCTACGAACGTCTGCTGCTGGAGGTGATGCAGGGCAACCAGTACCTCTTCGTGCGCAAGGACGAAGTGGAGTTCGCCTGGAAGTGGTGTGACCACCTGATCGCCGGCTGGGAGCGCCTGGGCGATGCGCCCAAGCCTTATCCGGCGGGCACCTGGGGGCCGCAGGCGGCCGTGGCACTGATCGCGCGAGACGGGAAGGACTGGTATGGCGAACATTGATCTGAATCTGCCGGCCGGCGTGCGCTGGACGGCCTGGGAAAGCCCGGTGGCGCAGGCCCGTGGGCTGGCTGCCGGGGTGGCCGAGCAGCTGCGCGCGGCCATCGCCGAGCGCGGCCACGCGTTGCTGGCGGTGTCCGGCGGGCGCAGCCCGGTGGCGTTCCTCGAAGCGCTGAGCGGCGAGGTCCTGGCCTGGGACAAGGTGACCGTGACCCTGGCCGACGAGCGCTGGGTGCCCGAGTCGCACCCGGACAGCAACGCCGGCCTGGTGCGTCGCCACCTGCTCAAGGGCGCGGCGGCCAAGGCGCTGTTCTGCGGCCTGTACCACTCGGCGGCGAGCCTGGAAGAGGCCGCGGCCATCGCCGACCGCCAGGTCGCCGAGCTGGCCCTGCCGATCGACGTGCTGGTGCTGGGCATGGGCGACGATGGTCACACCGCCTCGCTGTTCCCGGCCAGCCCGGGCCTGGCCGAGGCGCTCGACCCGAGCGGCGCGCGCCAGTGCCTGCCGGCCTGGGCGCCGAGCGTGCCGCACCAGCGCATCACCCTCAGCCGCGCGTTGCTGGCCGCTTCGCGGGTGCAGCTGCTGGCGATCCAGGGCGAGGCCAAGCTGGCCACCCTGAAGGCGGCGCTGGCCGCCGACGAAACACGCATGCCGGTGGGCGCCTTCCTCCGCGCCCCCCTGTCGATCCACTGGTGCCCCTGAGGCACGGAGTTACCGCACCATGAGCCTTGATCCCCACATCCAGCGCATCGACGCCCTCGCCGAGCGCGCCCGCATCCTGCCGGTGATCACCATCGATCGCGAACAGGACATCCTGCCCATGGCCGACGCCCTGGCCGCCGGCGGCATCACCGTGCTGGAAGTGACCCTGCGCACCGCGCTCGGCCTGAGCGCGATCCGCACCCTGGCGCAGCAGCGCCCGGAGCTGTGCATCGGCGCCGGCACCGTGCTGGACCCGGAAACCTTCCGCCAGGCCGAAGAGGCCGGCGCACAGTTCATCGTCACCCCCGGTTGCACCGAAGAGCTGCTGCAGCACGCGGTGACCCGCCCGGTGCCGCTGCTGCCCGGCGTGGCCACCGCCTCCGAGATCATGGCCGCCTATCGCCATGGCCTGCGCCGCTTCAAGCTGTTCCCGGCCAAGGTGTGCGGCGGCGTCGAGGCGCTCAAGGCCTTCGGCGGTCCCTTCCCGGAAGTGCGCTTCTGCCCGACCGGCGGCGTCGGCGCGGACAACCTGAACGACTATTACCGCCTGGACAACGTGATGTGCGTGGGCGGCAGCTGGATGCTGCCCAAGGCGGCCATCGCCAGCGGTGACTGGGCCACGGTCGAGCGCCTGTCGCGCGAGGCCCTGGCGCTGCTCGATAGACACTGAGCTGTCCCACGATCGGACGTGCCCGGCCTTGTGCCGGGCTTTTTTATGTACGCCGGCGGCCGAGGTCAGCGGCGGATAACGCCATAGGCGTTATGCGCCCTACGAAGGGTGGGTGTGTAGGGCGCATAACCGTTCGCGGTTATCCGCCGTTGGCCGGAGTGCCGTTATCTTCCAGGTAATTCCGCAACCGCTCCTGCAGGTAGGGAACCGCCTCGCCCGCGTCCAGGCCGAGGTATTCCTCCACCTTCATCAGTCGCCAGTACTGCCCTTCGTCGCCGAAGCGGATCGCGGCGAACTCCGCCGCGTCCAGCCGCGCCACCATGAACCAGGCCCAGGGCGCCGGACCGTGGGTGGCGCGGTAGCGCCGTTGCCATTCGATGCGTGCGCCATCCAGGCGTATCGAGAACTCCTCGTGCAGTTCGCGCAGCGCGCATTCCACCGGGCTTTCCGTACCTTCGCGGCCGCCACCGGGGAAATCCCAGCAGGCGGGGAAGGGGATGCCGGGTTTGGCGTCGCGCAGGTACACCACCAGGTGATCGGCGTGGAACAGCGCCAGCTTGGCGCCGGTGAAGGCGGAATCGTCGTGCAACGGGTTTCTCCCTGGCGAAACGGCGGGACGGATAAAAACGGCTAGGCTTTCCCGATCATGGACGGTGCTTTACCGCGCCCAAGCGCGTATGATGCGCGACCTTTTTCTTCGTTGCATGACACACCGGGAGGTGCCCAGATGAACGACACGCACGAAACCACAGAAATTTCCCCCTCCGGCGAAAAGCTGCAGAAGGTCCTGGCCCGCCTGGGCGTCGGCTCGCGCCGTGACGTCGAGGCCTGGATCGAAGAAGGCCGGGTCAAGGTCAATGGCGTGGTCGCCAGCCTCGGCCAGCGCGTGGAGAGCAACGACGCCATCGCCGTCGACGAGCACCTGATCCGCCGCGAGCAGGCCGAAGAGCACGTGCGCCGCGTACTGATCTACAACAAGCCCGAAGGCGAAGTCTGCACCCGCGACGACCCGGAAGGCCGCCCCACCGTGTTCGAGCGTCTGCCGCGCCTGCGCAGCGGCCGCTGGATCAACGTCGGCCGCCTGGACATCAACACCACCGGGCTGCTGCTGTTCACCACCGACGGTGAGCTGGCCAACCGCCTGATGCACCCCTCCTACGAGATGGACCGCGAATACGCCGTGCGCGTACGTGGCGAAGTCGACGAGGAAATGATCGAGCGCCTGAAAGCCGGCGTGATGCTGGAAGACGGCCCGGCCAAGTTCAGCGACATCCAGCAGGCGCCGGGCGGCGAAGGTTTCAACCACTGGTACCACGTGGTGGTGATGGAAGGCCGTAACCGCGAAGTGCGTCGCCTGTGGGAGTCCCAGGGCGTGGTGGTGAGCCGCCTGAAGCGCGTGCGCTTCGGCCCGGTGTTCCTCACCTCCGAGCTGACTATGGGGCGTTTCCGCGAAATGGACCAGCGCGAGCTGGACATCCTCAGCGAGGAAGTCGGCCTGAAGCCGGTGAAACTGCCGGAAATGACCACCAAGGCCAAGGACAAGCTCGAACGCCAGCAGCGCAAGCTGTCCAAGCCGCTGGCGCGCAGCGAGCGCCCGGATGCCGGTCGCGGCAACCGCCAGCGCAAGGAGTCCTTCGAAGGCGAGCGTCCGGCCCGTAGCCCGCGTCCGGGTGCCAGCGAGCGTCCGGCCCGTGGTCCGCGCCAGGACGCCGATCGTCCGGCCCGTGGTCCGCGCCAGGACGCCGATCGTCCGGCCCGTGGTCCGCGCCAGGACGCCGATCGTCCGGCCCGTGGTCCGCGTCAGGATTCGGATCGTCCGGCCCGTGGTCCGCGTCAGGATTCGGATCGCCCGGCTCGCGCTCCGCGTCAGGATTCGGATCGTCCGGCTCGTGGCCCGCGTCAGGATTCGGATCGTCCGGCTCGTGGTCCGCGTCAGGATTCGGATCGTCCGGCTCGCGCTCCGCGTCAGGATTCGGATCGCCCGGCCCGTGGCCCGCGCAAGGACTCCGATCGCCCGGCTCGTGCCCCGCGCCAGGATTCCGATCGCCCGGCCCGCGCGCCGCGTCCGGAAGGTCGTGGCAAGGCGCCGGCTGGCGATACGCCGCGCCCGCGTCCGGCCAAGCCGAGCGCCGAGGGTGAGCAGCGTCCGTCCAAGCCGGTGGTGCGCAAGCCGCTGAACAAGCGCCGTCCGCAGGCGGCCGGTGACGGCATGCGTCCGGGCTTCAAGCGCTAAGGCGACAGCAATGCAAAAGGGGCTCCTCGGAGCCCCTTTTTTTTGCCCGGCGCAATCAGCCGGCGCTGGCCAGGCGGTTGCGGCCGTCGCGCTTGGCGGCGTAGAGCGCGGCGTCGGCGCGGTGCAGCAGGTCGTCGACGTTCTCGCCGGCGATCAGCGTGGCGCAGCCGAGGCTGATCGACAGCGGCACCCTTTTGCCGTCGACGGCAAACTGCAGGTGCTCGACGGCATGCCGCAGCCGCTCGCCCACCTGCGCGGCGCTGCTGCCGGGGGTGTTGGAGAGCAGCACGAGGAACTCCTCGCCGCCGAAGCGGAAGACCATGTCGACATTGCGCAGGCTGGCCTTGAGCGCGTCGGCGACGCTGCGCAGGGCCTCGTCGCCGTGGCTGTGGCCGTACTGGTCGTTGATGTTCTTGAAGTGGTCGAGATCGAGCATCAGCACCGACAGCGGCTGCAGGTTGCGCCGCGCCAGCTCGACTTCGCGGCCCAGGGCCTGGTCCATGGCGATGCGGTTGCCGGTGCCGGTCAGCGCGTCGCGCAGCGCCGCCTGGATCGCCGCCCGGTAGAGCAGGGCGTTGCGCAGCGGGTAGAGCAGGCTGGCGATCAGGCTTTCCAGCTGGCCGAGCTCGGCCTCGCTGAACGGCCGGCGGCGGCGGAAGCCCAGTTCGCCGAGGTATTCGCCGGCGTGGGTCAGGTGATAGGTGGCGCTGTGGTTGCCCGGCTCGCCGAATTCCAGGCGCAGGTCGGCGCCGCTGTGCTGGTAGCTCAGGTGGTCCAGGGGCAGCAGCGCCTGCAGTTCGCGGAAGAACAGGGCGAGGATGCGTTCGGCCTCGAGGCTGGTCTGCAATTGCAGGCCGAGCTGCCGGCGCACCTCGGTCAGGCTGACCTGGCGGCGGTTGCGCGTGCGGCTTTCGCCGAGCGCCAGACGCTGGAGCTTGGCGGTGTCGAAATCGATGGTGTTGGACTGCTTGGGCGGGGCCATGACGCGTGGCGACCTCTGGCGCAAAAACGGCGACACTGAGGGCTGAGCTATTTTCGTGCCAACCCGCGGAAAGTTCTGACTGGTGGCCTTAATGACCGTCTGACGGAGGCTTTGTTCCTGGGTGGGACAAACTACCGCTGTGAGCGATGTCAAAATGATGGCGAAAAACGCGGGATGTGGCGGGTGGTTGTATCCGGGCGAGCCGGAAAACCGGCGGGGCGGTCGGGCGACCGCCCCGGAGGGATCAGGCCTGGGCGTCGAAGGCCTGGCCGTTGACGTCGAGGCTGTCGGGGCCCATCAGGTACAGGTACACCGGCATGATCTCGTCGGGCGCCGGGTTGTTCGCCGGGTTCTCGCCCGGGTAGGCCATGGCGCGCATGCTGGTACGGGTGGCGCCAGGGTTGACGCTGTTGGCGCGGACGGCGTTGGTGCCGTCGCACTCGTCGGCCATCACCTGCATCAGGCCCTCGGTGGCGAACTTGGACACCGCGTAGGCGCCCCAGTAGGCGCGGCCCTTACGCCCGACGCTGCTGGAGGTGAAGATCACCGAGGCGTTCTCGGCCAGCTTGAGCAGCGGCAGCATGGCGTGGGTGAGCATGAACACCGCGTTGACGTTGACCTGCATGACGCGCATGAAGTTTTCCCCGGAGATCTGCTCGATGGGCGAGCGCAGGCCGAGGATCGAGGCGTTGTGCAGCAGGCCGTCGAGGCATCCGCATTCCTTCTCGATGGTCGCCGCCAGTTCGTCGTACTGGTGCGGCTGGGCGGTTTCCAGGTTGAAGGGGATCACCACCGGCTGCGGATGGCCGGCGGCCTCGATCTGGTCGTAGGTCTCGTTGAGGTTTTCCTCGGACTTGCCCAGCAGCAGCACGGTGGCGCCGTGGGCCGCGTAGGCCCGCGCGGCGGCGGCGCCGATGCCGCGGCCGGCGCCGGTGACCAGGATCACCCGGTCCTTGAGCAGGTCGGGGCGGGCGGAATACTGGAACATGCTAACTCCTTCGGAGAACGGCAAGCGTCAAGCCGCAAGCGCCTTGTGGGGCTTGGGCTCGCGGCTCGTGGCTTGAGGTCGGTTCAGCAGGAACAGAGGGCGCGGTCGAGCACCGCCAGCAGGTCGCGCGGGTGGTCGACGATGACGTCGGCGCCCCAGTGCGCGGGGTTGTCCTCGGGGTGGATATAGCCGTAGCGCACCGCCGCGGTCTTGGTCCCGGCGGCACGGCCGGACTCGATGTCGCGCAGGTCGTCGCCGATGAACAGCACCTGCGCCGGGTCGACGCCGATCTGCTGGCAGGCCAGCAGAAGCGGTTCCGGGTCGGGCTTGCTGTGCTTCACGTGGTCCGGGCAGACCAGCACCGCCGAGCGCTCGGCGAGGCCCAGTTGCTGCATGATCGGCTCGGCGAAGCGCACCGGCTTGTTGGTCACCACGCCCCAGATCAGCTTGGCCCGCTCGATGCTTTCCAGCAGTTCGGGCATGCCGTCGTAGAGCCGGCTGTAGACCGCGCAGTGGTCCTGGTAGCGGTCGAGGAACTCCTGGCGCAGGTCCTCGAAGCCGGGGGCTTCGGGGTCCATGTCGAAGGTCGCGGCGACCATCGCGCGGGCGCCGCCGGAGACCACGTCGGCGATGCGCTGGTCGTCGATCGCAGGCCGACCGTGGGCGGCCAGCATGGCCTGGCACACGGCGATGAAGTCCGGCGCTGTGTCCAGCAGGGTGCCGTCCATGTCGAAGAGAACCGCTCTGAGCTGCATCGGCGTCATTCCTCGCGCAGGGTCTGGATCATGTAGTTGACGTCGACGTCGTTGGCCAGCTTGTAGTGCTTGGTCAGCGGGTTGTAGGTCAGGCCGATGATGTCCTGCACCGCCAGGCCCGCGTCGCGCGACCAGGCGCCCAGCTCGGAGGGGCGGATGAACTTCTTGAAGTCGTGGGTGCCGCGCGGCAGCAGGCGCATGACGTACTCGGCGCCGACGATGGCGAACAGGTAGGCCTTGGGGTTGCGGTTGATGGTGGAGAAGAACACCTGGCCGCCGGGCTTGACCATCTTGTGGCAGGCGCGGATCACCGAGGCCGGGTCCGGCACGTGCTCGAGCATCTCCAGGCAGGTGACCACGTCGAACTGGCCGGGCATTTCCTCGGCCAGCTGCTCGGCGGTGATGCGCCGGTACTCCACCTCGACGCCGGATTCCAGCTGGTGCAGCTGGGCCACCGCCAGGGGCGCTTCGCCCATGTCGATGCCGGTGACGGTGGCACCGCGCTGGGCCATGGCTTCGCTGAGGATGCCGCCGCCGCAGCCGACGTCCAGCACCTTCTTGCCGGCCAGGCCGACGCGTTCGTCGATCCAGTTGACGCGCAGCGGGTTGATGTCGTGCAGCGGCTTGAACTCGCTCTCGCGGTCCCACCAGCGATGGGCCAGGGCCTCGAATTTGGCGATCTCGGCGTGGTCGACGTTGCTCATGGCGTACCTTCGTTGCAAATCATGGGAAATCGTGGCGCGCAGGCTGGCTATGATGCCAGCTTCGCGCGGCGGATGGGCGCCGCAGGACAGATTGTCGCAGCGTCGCCCGGCGTGTTCAGGCGCCGGCGATGCGCCGGCCCCAGGCGCCGACCTCGGCGGCCAGGCGGCCCTCGTCCAGGCGCGTCAGGCGGCCGCTGTCGAGCAGCTGCTTGCCGCCGACCCAGAGGTGCCGCACGCAGTCGCGGCCGCTGGCGTAGATCAGTTGCGAAACCGGCTCGTAGACCGGCTGCTGGGCCAGGCCTGAGAGGTCGAAGGCGACCAGGTCGGCGGACTTGCCCAGCTCCAGCGAGCCGATTTCCTGCTCCAGGCCCAGGGCGCGGGCGCCGTTCAGGGTGGCCATGCGCAGCGCGCGGTGGGCGTCCAGGGCGGTGGCCTGGCCGGCCACGGCCTTGGCCAGCAGGGCGGCGGTGCGGGTCTCGCCGAGCAGGTCGAGGTCGTTGTTGCTGGCCGCGCCGTCGGTGCCGATGGCCACGTTGACCCCGGCCTGCCACAGGCGCTCCACCGGGCAGAAGCCGCTGGCCAGCTTGAGGTTGGATTCCGGGCAGTGGATCACCGAGCTGTTGGTCTCGACCAGCAGCGCCAGGTCCTCCTCGTTCACCTGGGTCATGTGCACGGCCTGGAAGCGCGGGCCGAGCAGGCCCAGGCGGTGCAGGCGGGCGAGCGGGCGTTCGGCGCTCTTCTCCAGCGCCTGCTGGACTTCGAAGGAGGTCTCGTGGACGTGCATCTGGATGCCGGCGTCCAGCTCCTCGGCCAGCATCAGCACGTTTTCCAGCTTGTCGTCGCTGACCGTGTAGGGCGCGTGCGGGCCGAAGGCCACGCGGATGCGCGGGTGGTGCTTGAGGTCGTCGAACAGCGCGACGCCCTGGCGGATGGCTTCCCCGGCGTCGCGGGCGCCGGGCACCGGGAAGTCCAGCACCGGCGTGCACACCTGGGCGCGGACGCCGCTGTCGTGGATGGCCTCGCAGGTGATGCGCGGGTGGAAGTACATGTCCGAGAAGCAGCTGATGCCGCCGCGGATCTGCTCGGCGATGGCCAGTTCGCTGCCGGTGCGCACGAAGTCCTCGTTGACCCACTTGGCCTCGGCCGGCCAGATGTGCTCCTGCAGCCAGGTCATCAGCGGCAGGTCGTCGGCCAGGCCGCGGAACAGGCTCATGGCCGCGTGGCCGTGGGCGTTGACCAGGCCCGGGGCGAGCAGCATGCCCGGCAGTTCGCGGGTTTCCGCCGCCGGGTGGCGCAGGGCCTCGGCGCGCGGGGCGAGCAGGGCGATGCGGCCATCGCGGATGCCCAGGGCGTGATCGCGCAGGACCACGCCGGCGGGCTCCACCGGAACGATCCAGGTCGGGAGCAGAAGCAGGTCGAGAGGGGCTTTGGCTTCGGGCATGGGCGCTTCCTGCGGCGCGGCAACGGGTGGCCGGCAGTATACCCGAGCGCCTTCGCCTCCGGCTCGTTATACTCGGCGGTTTTCCCGGGCCGCGCCCGGGGCCGAAGTTGGCGCGCCGGCGAGCGCGGCCCGAACCTGGATAGATAGAAAGCAGAAGAGGTGTTCCATGCGTGAGCGACTGTTGGCGGCCGAGCGGGTCACCGCCATTGATTGGCGCAACGGCACCCTTCGTCTGCTGGACCAGCGCCTGCTGCCGCTGGAAGAGACCTGGCTGAGCTACGACAGCGCCGCCGGCGTCGCCGAAGCGATCCGCCAGATGGTCGTGCGCGGCGCGCCGGCCATCGGCATCGCCGCCGCCTATGGCCTGGTGCTCGGGCTGCGCGCGCGGCTGCTGGTCGGCGGCGACTGGCGCAAGGCCCTGGAAGACGACTTCCTGGTGCTCGCCGAGTCGCGGCCCACCGCAGTCAACCTGTTCTGGGCGCTGAACCGCATGCGCGATCGCCTGGAGCGCCTGAAACCGACCGACGACCCGCTGCAGGTGCTGGAAGCCGAGGCCATCGCCATCCACGAGAGCGACCGCGAGGCCAACCTGACCATGGCCCAGCTCGGCGTCGAGCTGATCCGCAAGCAGCACGACGGCCCGCAGAAGATCCTCACCCACTGCAACACCGGCGCCCTGGCCACCGGCGGCTTCGGCACCGCGCTCGGGGTGATCCGCGCGGCGCACCTGGAGGGCCTGGTCGAGCGCATCTACGCCGACGAAACCCGCCCCTGGCTGCAGGGGGCGCGCCTGACCGCCTGGGAGCTGGTCAACGAAGGCGTGCCGGTGACCCTCAACGCCGACGCCGCGGCGGCGCACCTGATGAAGACCGAGAGCATCACCTGGGTCATCGTCGGCGCCGACCGCATCACCGCCAACGGCGACGTGGCGAACAAGATCGGCACCTACCAGCTGGCGGTGAACGCCATGCACCACGGCGTGCGTTTCATGGTGGTGGCGCCCAGCTCGACCATCGACATGAACCTGGAGAGCGGCGAAGACATCCCGATCGAGGAGCGCGACGGCCGCGAGCTGCTGGAAATCGGCGGCAAGCGCGTGGCGGCAGAAGTGGATGCCTACAACCCGGTGTTCGATGTGACCCCGGCGGACCTGATCGACGCCATCGTGACCGAGCGCGGCGTGGTCGAACGTCCCGACGCCGAGCGCATGGCCCAGCTGATGAGCCGCAAACGCCTGCACTGACGGCGTTTGCCGGGGATAGGTGTTCCCCGGGGCTTGTGGTAAGCTCCGACGGTTCTAAGGGGGTCCTTTTTTCGACCCCGTCGATTGCGCGGATCAACGACCTAAGTCGTTGATTTGTTGTGAGTCGGTGGCGTTTTGATGGCGCCCCCGCACTCCGCCGGGCTCGGGATGGGCGAGGCGGAGTTCCATCTGCAAAAGGAACCAGGCTTCTCATGGGCGAACTGGCCAAAGAAATCCTCCCGGTCAACATCGAAGACGAACTCCGACAGTCCTACCTCGATTACGCCATGAGCGTGATCGTCGGTCGTGCCCTGCCCGATGCGCGCGATGGCCTCAAGCCCGTGCATCGTCGCGTCCTGTACGCGATGAGCGAACTGGGCAACGACTGGAACAAGCCCTACAAGAAATCCGCCCGTGTGGTCGGTGACGTGATCGGTAAGTACCACCCGCACGGCGACACCGCGGTGTACGACACCATCGTGCGCATGGCCCAGCCGTTCTCGCTGCGCTACATGCTGGTGGACGGCCAGGGCAACTTCGGTTCGGTGGACGGCGACAACGCCGCGGCCATGCGATACACCGAAGTGCGCATGTCCAAGCTGGCCCACGAGCTGCTCGCCGACCTCGACAAGGAAACCGTCGACTGGGTGCCCAACTACGACGGCACCGAACAGATCCCGGCGGTCATGCCGACCAAGATCCCCAACCTGCTGGTCAACGGTTCCAGCGGTATCGCCGTGGGCATGGCGACCAACATCCCGCCGCACAACCTCGGTGAGGTCATCGACGGCTGCCTGGCGTTGATGGACAACGCCGAGCTGACCGTCGACGAGCTGATGCAGTACATCCCCGGTCCGGACTTCCCGACCGCCGGCATCATCAACGGTCGCGCCGGCATCATCGAGGCCTACCGCACCGGTCGCGGGCGCATCTACATCCGTGCCCGCGCCGATATCGAGGACATGGAGAAGGGCGGCAACCGCCAGCAGATCATCATCACCGAGCTGCCCTACCAGCTGAACAAGGCGCGGCTGATCGAGAAGATCGCCGAGCTGGTGAAAGAGAAGAAGATCGAAGGCATCACCGAACTGCGCGACGAGTCCGACAAGGACGGCATGCGCGTGGTCATCGAGCTCCGCCGCGGCGAAGTCGGCGAGGTGGTGCTGAACAACCTCTACGCCCAGACCCAGCTGCAGAGCGTCTTCGGCATCAACGTCGTGGCCCTGGTCGATGGCCAGCCGCGCACGCTGAACCTCAAGGACATGCTCGAAGTCTTCATCCGCCACCGCCGCGAAGTGGTGACCCGGCGGACCGTCTACGAGCTGCGCAAGGCCCGCGAGCGCGGCCACATCCTCGAAGGCCAGGCGGTCGCCCTGTCGAACATCGACCCGGTGATCGAGCTGATCAAGAACTCGCCGACCCCGGCCGAGGCCAAGGAGCGCCTGATCGCCACGCCCTGGGAATCCAGCGCCGTGGAAGTCATGGTCGAGCGCGCCGGCGCCGACGCCTGCCGTCCGGAAGACCTCGATCCGCAATACGGCCTGCGCGACGGCAAGTACTTCCTGTCGCCGGAACAGGCCCAGGCCATCCTGGAACTGCGCCTGCACCGCCTGACCGGTCTGGAGCACGAGAAGCTCCTGTCCGAGTACCAGGAAATCCTCGCCCTGATCGGCGAGCTGATCCGCATCCTGACCAACCCGCAGCGCCTGATGGAAGTCATTCGCGAGGAGCTGGAGAAGGTCAAGGCCGAGTTCGGCGACGCCCGTCGCACCGAGATCGTCGCGTCCCAGGTGGACCTGACCATCGCCGACCTGATCACCGAAGAAGAGCGCGTGGTGACCATCTCCCACGGCGGCTACGCCAAGTCCCAGCCGCTGGCCGCCTACGAGGCCCAGCGTCGCGGCGGCAAGGGCAAGTCGGCGAGCTCGGTGAAGGAAGAGGACTACATCGAACACCTGCTGGTGGCCAACAGCCACGCGACCCTGCTGCTGTTCTCCAGCAAGGGCAAGGTCTACTGGCTGCGCACCTTCGAGATCCCGGAAGCCTCGCGTACCGCGCGCGGCCGTCCGCTGGTCAACCTGCTGCCGCTGGACGAGGGCGAGCGCATCACCGCGATGCTGCAGATCGACCTGGAAGCCGTGCGCGCGCAGTTCGCCGGCGACGATGGCGATGACGACGACGTGGTCGCCGAGCAGGTCGCCGAAGTGGTGGAAAGCGAAGAGGCCGAAGAGGGCGATGACGCCGACTTCAGCCAGGACGAGCCGACCGGCGCGTACATCTTCATGGCCACCATGAAAGGCACCGTGAAGAAGACCCCGCTGATCCAGTTCACCAAGCCGCGCTCCAACGGCCTGATCGCGCTGAAGCTGGAAGAGGGCGATTCGCTGATCGCCGCCGCCATCACCGACGGTTCGAAGGACGTGATGATGTTCTCCGACGCCGGCAAGGTAATCCGCTTCAAGGAAAGCAAGGTCCGCATCATGGGCCGCAACGCCCGTGGCGTGCGCGGCATGCGCCTGGCCGAAGACCAGCGGATCATCTCCATGCTGATCCCGGAATGCCGCGAGGCGCAGATCCTCAGCGCCTCCGCGCGCGGTTACGGCAAGCGCACCCCGCTGGCCGACTACCCGCGTCGCGGCCGTGGCGGCCAGGGCGTGATCGCCATGGTCATCAACGAGCGCAACGGCAGCCTGGTGGGCGCCGTGCAGGTGCTCGACGGCGAGGAGATCATGCTGATTTCCGACCAGGGCACCCTGGTCCGCACCCGCGTCGACGAAGTCCGCGGCGCCGGCCGCAACACCCAGGGCGTGATCCTCATCAAGCTGGCCAGCGACGAGACCCTGGTGGGCCTGGAGCGGGTCCAGGAACCGACCGTCGTCGAAGGCGAAGTCGTGGACGACGAAGCGCTCGACGAGAACCAAGAAGCAGGCGAAGCCGCGGCCGAGGAAGCGCCGCAGGCCAGCGAAGACTGATTAGCGAGACTGAAGACGTGAGCAAGCGAGCCTATAACTTCTGCGCCGGCCCGGCGGCACTCCCCACCGAGGTGCTGGAGCGCGCCCGCGCCGAACTGCTGGACTGGCAGGGCAAGGGCCTGTCGGTCATGGAGATGAGCCACCGTAGCGACGACTACGTGGCCATCGCCGAGAAGGCCGAGCAGGACCTGCGCGACCTGATGGCGATCCCGTCGAACTACAAGGTGCTGTTCCTCCAGGGCGGCGCCAGCCAGCAGTTCGCCGAGATTCCGCTGAACCTGCTGCCCGAAGACGGCGTGGCGGACTACGTGGAAACCGGCATCTGGTCGAAGAAGGCCATCGAAGAGGCTCGTCGCTTCGGCAACGTCAACGTCGCCGCCAGCGCGTCCAGGTACGACTACTTCGCCATTCCCGGGCAGAACGAGTGGAACCTGAGCAAGGACGCCGCCTACCTGCACTACGCATCCAACGAGACCATCGGCGGCCTGGAGTTCGACTGGATTCCGCAGGTCGGCGACGTGCCGCTGGTGGTGGACATGTCCTCGGACATCCTCTCGCGCCCGATCGACGTGTCGAAGTTCGGCCTGATCTATGCCGGCGCGCAGAAGAACATCGGGCCAAGCGGCCTCGTTGTCGTGATCGTTCGCGAAGACCTGCTCGGCCGCGCCCGCAGCATCTGCCCGACCATGCTCAACTACAAGGTCGCCGCCGATAACGGCTCCATGTACAACACCCCGGCCACCTACTCCTGGTACCTCTCCGGCCTGGTCTTCGAGTGGCTGAAGGAGCAGGGCGGCGTCGACGCCATGGAGCGTCGCAACCGCGCCAAGAAGGACATGCTGTACGGCTTCATCGACGGCAGCGAGTTCTACACCAACCCGATTCAGCCCAGCGCCCGCTCCTGGATGAACGTGCCGTTCCGCCTGGCCGACGAGAAGCTCGACAAGGCCTTCCTCGAAGGCGCCGACGCGCGCGGCCTGCTCAACCTGAAGGGCCACCGTTCGGTGGGCGGCATGCGTGCCTCCATCTACAACGCCCTGGGCCTGGACGCCATCGAGGCCCTGGTGGGCTACATGGCCGAGTTCGAGAAGGAGCACGGCTGATGAGCGACGTTGACCAGCTCAAGGCTTTGCGCGTTCGCATCGACAGCCTCGACGAGAAGATCCTCGAGCTGATCAGCGAGCGCGCCCGCTGCGCCACCGACGTGGCGCGGGTGAAGATGCAATCCCTGCCCGAAGGCGAGAAGCCGGTGTTCTACCGGCCCGAGCGCGAGGCCTGGGTGCTCAAGCACATCATGGAACTGAACAAGGGCCCGCTGGACAACGAGGAAGTTGCGCGCCTGTTCCGCGAGATCATGTCCTCCTGCCTGGCCCTGGAGCAGCCGCTCAAGGTCGCCTACCTCGGCCCCGAGGGCACCTTCACCCAGGCCGCGGCGCTCAAGCACTTCGGTCACGCGGTGATCAGTACGCCGATGACCGCCATCGACGAAGTGTTCCGTGAAGTGGCCGCCGGAGCGGTGAACTTCGGCGTCGTTCCGGTGGAAAACTCCACCGAGGGCGCGGTCAACCACACCCTCGACAGCTTCCTCGAGCACGACATGGTGATCTGCGGCGAGGTCGAGCTGCGCATCCACCATCACCTGCTGGTGGGCGAGAACACCAAGACCGACAGCATCACCCGTATCTATTCCCACGCCCAGTCCCTGGCCCAGTGCCGCAAGTGGCTGGACGCGCACTACCCGAACGTCGAGCGCGTGGCGGTGCCGAGCAACGCCGACGCCGCCAAGCGGGTCAAGAGCGAGTGGAACAGCGCGGCCATCGCCGGCGACATGGCGGCCAGCCTGTACGGCCTGGACAAGCTGCACGAGAAGATCGAGGACCGCCCGGACAACTCCACGCGCTTCCTCATCATCGGCAACCAGGAAGTGCCGCCGACCGGCGACGACAAGACCTCGATCATCGTCTCCATGCGCAACAAGCCCGGCGCGCTGCACGAGCTGCTGGTGCCGTTCCACACCAACGGCATCGACCTGACCCGCATCGAGACCCGCCCGTCGCGCAGCGGCAAGTGGACCTACGTGTTCTTCATCGACTTCGTCGGCCACCACAAGGACCCGCTGATCAAGGACGTGCTGGAGAAGATCAACAGCGAAGCCGTGGCGCTGAAAGTGCTGGGCTCCTACCCCAAAGCGGTTCTCTGAACCGCCGGTCGCTCGCCGCGAGCCCGGGCTGCTCGGCCCTGGGGTTCCCGGCGGGCGGCCCTCAGCTTGAGGCTTGTAGCAATGTCGTGTGACTTCCTCGCCCTGGCCCAGCCGGGCGTACAGAAACTCTCGCCCTACGTCCCGGGCAAGCCGGTCGACGAGCTGGCCCGCGAACTCAACCTGGACCCGGCGAAGATCGTCAAGCTGGCCAGCAACGAGAACCCGCTCGGCCCCAGCGCCAAGGTGCTGGAGGCGATCCGCGCCGAGCTGGCGGAAATGACCCGCTATCCCGACGGCAACGGCTTCGAGCTGAAGAGCAAGCTGGCGCAGCGCTGCGGCGTCTCCACCGCCGAAGTGACCCTGGGCAACGGTTCCAACGACATCCTCGACCTGGTCGCTCGCGCTTACCTGGCCCCGGGCCTGAACGCCGTGTTCAGCCAGTACGCCTTCGCCGTCTACCCGATCTCCACCCAGGCCGTCGGCGCCGAAGGTCGCAGCGTGCCGGCGAAGGACTGGGGTCACGACCTGGAAGCCATGCTGGCGGCGATCGACGCCAACACCCGCGTGGTCTTCATCGCCAACCCGAACAACCCCACCGGCACCTGGTTCGGCCCTGACGCGCTGGAGCGCTTCCTCGCTCGCGTGCCGGAGAACGTCCTGGTGGTGCTGGACGAGGCCTACATCGAGTACGCCGAGGGTGACGAGCTGCCCGACGGCCTGACCTACCTGGCCCGCTACCCGAACCTGCTGGTCTCGCGCACCTTCTCCAAGGCCTATGGCCTGGCCTCGCTGCGGGTCGGCTACGCCATCTCCTCGGCGCGCATCGCCGATGTGCTGAACCGCGTGCGCCAGCCGTTCAACGTCAACAGCCTGGCCCTGGCCGCCGCCTGCGCCGCGCTGGACGACGCCGAGTACCTGGCCGAAGGCAAGCGCGTCAACGATGCCGGCATGCAGCAGCTGCAGGATGGCCTGCGTGCGCTGGGCCTGGCCTGGATCCCGTCGAAGGGCAACTTCCTCGCCGTGGACCTGCAGCGCGACGCCGGCCCGGTCTACCAGGCCCTGCTCGCCGAAGGTGTGATCGTTCGCCCTGTAGGCGGCTACGGCATGCCGCAACACCTGCGCATCTCCATCGGCCTGCCGCAGGAGAACGCGCGTTTCCTCGACGCCCTGGCCAAGGTCCTCGGCCGTGCCTGAGGTGATGCCGCGCAAGCTCCGCCGCCTGGTGGTGGTGGGGCTCGGCCTGATCGGCGGTTCCTTTGCCAAGGGCATCCGCGAGAAAGGCCTGTTCGAGGAAGTCGTCGGGGTCGACCGTGACCCGGAAACCCGCCGCCTGGCCGTTCAGCTGGGGGTGGTCGACCGTTGCGAGGAAAGCCTGCGCGAAGGTTGCCGCGACGCCGACGTGATCCAGCTCGCCGTGCCGATCCTGGCCATGGAGAAGGTGCTCGCCGAACTGGCCGGCTTCGACCTCGGCCGCGCCGTGCTCACCGACGTCGGCAGCGCCAAGGGCAACGTGGTGCGCGCCGCGACCGCGGTGTTCGGCGGCATGCCGGCGCGCTTCGTGCCCGGCCACCCGATCGCCGGTTCCGAGCAGAGCGGGGTGGAGGCGGCCAACGCGAAACTGTTCCGCCGTCATAAAGTCATCCTCACGCCGCTGGATAATGCCGAGGAAGACGCGATCCAGTGCGTCGAGGCGCTGTGGCGCGAGCTGGGCGCGGACGTCGAGCTGATGGAAGTCGAGCACCACGACGAAGTGCTCGCCGCCACCAGCCACCTGCCGCACCTGCTGGCCTTCACGCTGGTCGACTCGCTGGCCAAGCGCAGCGAAAATCTGGAAATCTTCCGTTATGCCGCCGGCGGCTTCCGCGACTTCACGCGGATCGCCGGTAGCGACCCGGTGATGTGGCACGACATCTTCCTTGCCAACCGCAAGGCGGTGCTGCGCATCCTCGACGTCTTCCGCGACGACCTCGACGCCCTGCGCGAGGCCGTCGACGCAGGGGACGGGCAACAACTGATGGGCGTCTTCACCCGCGCCCGCGTCGCCCGTGAACATTTCAGCAAAATCCTGGCCCGCCGGGCCTATGTGGACGCCATGCATAACAACGACCTGATTTACCTGGCCCAGCCGGGTGGCCGCCTGTCCGGGCGCGTACGCGTTCCGGGCGACAAGTCCATCTCCCACCGCTCGATCATGCTCGGCTCGCTGGCCGAAGGCACCACCGAGGTGGAAGGCTTCCTCGAGGGCGAAGACGCCCTGGCCACCATTCAGGCGTTTCGCGACATGGGCGTGGTCATCGAAGGCCCGCACCATGGCCGGGTCACCGTGCATGGCGTCGGCCTGCACGGCCTGAAGCCGGCGCCGGGTCCGATCTACCTGGGCAACTCCGGCACCTCCATGCGCCTGCTCAGCGGCCTGCTGGCGGCGCAGCCGTTCGACAGCGTGCTGACCGGCGATGCGTCGCTGTCCAAGCGCCCGATGAACCGCGTGGCCAAGCCGCTGCGCGAGATGGGCGCGGTCATCGAGACCGCGGCCGAAGGTCGTCCGCCGCTGAACATCAAGGGTGGCCAGAAGCTGACCGGCATGCACTACGACATGCCCATGGCCAGTGCCCAGGTGAAATCCTGCCTGCTACTCGCCGGCCTCTACGCCGCCGGTGAAACCTCGACCACCGAGCCGGCCCCGACCCGCGATCACACCGAGCGCATGCTGCGTGGCTTCGGCTATCCGGTGGACGTGCAGGGCGCCACCGCCAGGGTCGAGTCGGGCCACAAGCTGACCGCCACCCAGATCGAGGTGCCGGCCGACATTTCCTCCGCCGCCTTCTTCCTGGTCGCGGCGAGCATCGCCGAAGGTTCGGAGATCGTCCTCGAACACGTCGGCATCAACCCGACCCGTACCGGCGTGATCGACATCCTCAAGCTGATGGGCGCCGACATCACCCTGGAAAACCAGCGTGAAGTCGGCGGCGAGCCGGTGGCCGACCTGCGCGTGCGCTCGGCGAAGCTGAAGGGCATCGACATCCCCGAAGACCTGGTGCCGCTGGCCATCGACGAATTCCCCGTGCTGTTCGTCGCCGCCGCGAATGCCGAAGGCCGCACCGTGCTGCGCGGCGCGGAAGAACTGCGGGTCAAGGAATCCGACCGCATCCAGGTCATGGCCGACGGCCTGCTGGCGCTGGGCGTGAAGTGCGAGCCGACCCCGGACGGCATCATCATCGACGGCGGCGCCTACGCCGGCGGCGAAGTCTGGAGCCACGGCGACCACCGCATCGCCATGTCCTTCAGCGTCGCCTCGCTGCGCGCTTCGGCGCCGATCCGCATCCACGACTGCGCCAACGTCGCCACCTCGTTCCCGAACTTCCTCGGCCTGGCCGCGGGCGCCGGCATCCGCGTGGCGGAGGAGGGCAACTGATGGCCGCCTCCGACTTCGCCTCGGCCTGGCCGGTACTCGCCATCGACGGGCCCAGCGGCTCGGGCAAGGGCACCGTGGCCGGCATCCTGGCCAAGCGGCTGGGCTGGAACCTGCTCGACTCCGGCGCGCTCTACCGCTTGCTGGCGTTCGCCGCCGGCAACCACGGCATCGACCTGACCAACGAGGAAGCCCTCAAGGTCCTGGCCGCGCACCTGGACGTGCAGTTCACCCACGCCAAGGGCGGCCAGGGTCAGCACATCATCCTCGAAGGCGAATACGTCACCGACACCATCCGCACCGAACAGGTCGGCGCCGGCGCCTCCCAGGTCGCCGCGCTGCCGGCGGTGCGCGACGCGCTGTTGCAGCGCCAGCGCGCCTTCCTCGAGGCGCCGGGCCTGGTGGCCGACGGGCGTGACATGGGGACCGTGGTGTTCCCCGACGCGCCGCTGAAGATCTTCCTCACCGCTTCGGCGGAGGAGCGCGCCCGCCGTCGCTACCTGCAGCTCAAGGGCAAGGGCATCGAGTGCGACATCGTCGCGCTGACCGCGGAAATCAGCGCACGCGACGAACGGGATAGCCAGCGTAGCGTGGCGCCGCTGAAACCCGCCGAGGGCGCTATCGTGGTCGACTCCACGAGCATGAGCATCGACGGCGTGGTGGACAGCATCCTCGCCGAGGTCGCCAAACTGGGCCTGGATGCCTGAGCGACACCGTTGGCGTTTGACGCCTGTGACGGCGGTTGCTAACATTCCAGACCTTGTATTGGGAGGCTTTTGCCCATATCTGGCGAAGCAACCCGAAAAATCTGAATGTGGAGCGCCCGTCATCCGATGGGCGCGGCCGGGGACCGACAGGATACCAGTCTTGATCCTGGCGGCTTCTTTTTCATCACTTGACCGCGTTGGCTGGTGACGCGGAATCGGGCTTACAAGCCTTTGACTACAGGTATAGACATGAGCGAAAGCTTCGCAGAACTCTTTGAAGAAAGTCTGAAATCCCTCGACATGCAGCCGGGTGCAATCATCACCGGCATCGTGGTCGACATCGATGGTGACTGGGTCACCGTCCATGCCGGCCTGAAATCCGAGGGCGTCATCCCGGTCGAGCAGTTCTACAACGAACAGGGCGAGCTGACCATCAGTGTGGGTGACGAAGTCCACGTTGCGCTGGACGCGGTAGAAGACGGCTTCGGTGAAACCAAGCTGTCCCGCGAAAAAGCCAAGCGTGCCGAGAGCTGGATTGTTCTGGAAGCTGCTTTCTCTGCCGACGAAGTGGTCAAGGGCGTTATCAACGGCAAGGTCAAGGGTGGCTTCACCGTCGACGTCAACGGCATCCGCGCGTTCCTGCCGGGTTCGCTGGTCGACGTGCGTCCGGTGCGTGACACCACTCACCTGGAAGGCAAAGAGCTCGAGTTCAAGGTCATCAAGCTGGACCAGAAGCGCAACAACGTTGTCGTTTCCCGTCGTAGCGTCCTCGAAGCCGAGAACAGCGCCGAGCGCGAAGCCCTGCTGGAATCCCTGCAGGAAGGCCAGCAAGTCAAAGGTATCGTCAAGAACCTCACCGACTACGGCGCATTCGTGGACCTGGGCGGCGTAGACGGCCTGCTGCACATCACCGACATGGCTTGGAAACGCATCAAGCACCCGTCGGAAATCGTCAACGTTGGCGACGAGATCGATGTCAAGGTTCTGAAGTTCGACCGCGAGCGCAACCGCGTATCCCTGGGCCTGAAGCAACTGGGCGAAGACCCGTGGGTTGCCATCAAGGCTCGTTACCCGGAAGGCACCCGCGTCATGGCCCGCGTCACCAACCTCACCGACTACGGCTGCTTCGCCGAGCTGGAAGAGGGCGTGGAAGGCCTGGTACACGTCTCCGAAATGGACTGGACCAACAAGAACATCCACCCGTCGAAAGTCGTTCAGGTTGGCGACGAAGTGGAAGTTCAGGTTCTGGACATCGACGAAGAGCGTCGTCGTATCTCCCTGGGCATCAAGCAGTGCAAGTCCAACCCGTGGGAAGACTTCTCCGGCCGCTTCAACAAGGGCGACAAGATCTCCGGCACCATCAAGTCGATCACCGATTTCGGTATCTTCATCGGCCTGGAAGGCGGCATCGACGGTCTGGTTCACCTGTCCGACATCTCCTGGAACGAAGTCGGCGAAGAAGCCGTACGTCGCTTCAAGAAGGGCGACGAGCTGGAAACCGTCATCCTCTCCGTCGATCCGGAGCGCGAGCGCATCTCCCTGGGCATCAAGCAACTGGAAGACGATCCGTTCTCCAGCTACGCCGGCCAGCACGAGAAAGGCACCATCGTTCGCGGTATCGTCAAGGAAGTTGACGCCAAAGGCGCCATCATCAGCCTGGGCGACGACATCGAAGGCGTCCTGAAAGCCTCCGAAATCAGCCGTGACCGCGTTGAAGACGCTCGTAACGTTCTGAAAGAAGGCGAAGAAGTCGAAGCCAAGATCATCAGCGTCGACCGCAAGAGCCGCGTCATCAGCCTCTCCATCAAGTCCAAGGACGTTGATGACGAGAAAGATGCGATGAAAGAACTGCGTAGCAAGCAAGACGTAGAAAACACCGGTCCGACCACCATTGGTGATCTGATCCGTGCGCAAATGGAGAACCAGGGCTAAGTCCTGATTCTTTCAAGGAAAAGGGCGACTTCGGTCGCCCTTTTTCGTTTTCCCTCCTTCAGGCTGTTCAAAGCCTGATCAGCGTGCTAAAAGAATCTAGAGCTGATCTAGCCGCTTGAAAAAGAAGGGAAAACCATGACCAAGTCGGAGTTGATCGAGAGAATCGTTACCCATCAGGGGCAGCTTTCCGCAAAGGACGTGGAGCTGGCGATCAAGACCATGCTTGAGCAGATGTCCCAGGCTCTGGCGACCGGCGATCGCATCGAGATCCGTGGGTTCGGCAGTTTCTCTCTGCATTACCGCGCGCCGCGCGTCGGCCGGAATCCGAAGACCGGCGAATCGGTGCGCCTGGATGGTAAATTCGTTCCGCACTTCAAGCCGGGCAAGGAATTGCGCGACCGGGTCAATGACGAGCTCGAGTAGCCGGCTGGAACGATCGAGGATTTCGCATGCTTAGGCTCAAACGCTTTCTGGCCTTCCTGGCGGCTATCCTGCTGTGCGCGGTGGTCGTCGTCTTCGTGCTGGAAAACCTGCAGAAGGTCCAGCTGTCCTTCCTCGGCTGGCAGACGCCCGAGTGGCCGCTGGTGGTCTTCGTCACCCTGGCCTTCGTCGTCGGTGGTGTCATCGGCCTGCTGCTGAGCATTCCCTTCCGCGCCCGTACGCGCCTGCACCTTTCCGGGCTGCGTTCCGAGGTGTCCCGCTTCCGCAAGGAAAACCAGAACCTGCGCGACCAGTCGCTGAAGACCCAGTGACGCCGCATGTCCAGCCTTCTCGCTTGGCTGCTGTTCGTTCTCGCGCTCGCCGTGGGCTGGTGGCTGGGCCGGCGTTCCGCGCGCCCCGGAAGCATCCCGGCAGCGGCTGACGAGGCGCTGCGCGAGCGGGTGCGCAACATGCACAACCTGCTCGACCGGCACTCTGACGACGCACTCGAGCGCCTCTCCCAGGGGTTGTCGCTGAACGCCGACACCCTCGAAAGCCATGTCCATGTCGGCAACCTGTTCCGCCGTCGCGGCGATATCGAAAAGGCCATCCAGATCCACCAGGAACTGCTCGAAAAGGCCGGCGACAATGCCGTGCTGTCCGCGCAGATCAGCCTGGAGCTGGCGCGCGACTTCATCGCCGGCGGCCTGCTGGGGCGCGCCGAGGAACTGCTCGACGAGCTGATGGGGCGCGATGACCAGGCCAGTTCCCTGGAAGCCCTGGACGAGCTCAGGCGCATCGCCGAGCGCGAGAAGGACTGGGCCCGCGCCGTCGACCTGGCGTCGCGCCTGGTGAGCCAGCGACCGCAATTGAAGGCGGTGCTGGCCAATTATTACTGCGAGCTGGCCCAGGAGCGCGTGCGCGCCGGCGAGCGCGCGAAGGCCCGGGAGCAGCTCAACGAGGCACTGCGGGTCGATCCGCATTGCGTAAGGGCGCTGCTGATTCGCCTGGACTGCGAGTTGTGGCAGGGCAATTTCCCCGCCGCGAACGCTTCCATCGCCGAGCTGTGCACGGCGGACGCCAGCTTCCTGGGCGAGCTGCTGCCCCTGTTGCGTCGCCGCGAGCGCAGCGCCGAGCCGGAGATTCTCGCCGGCCTGCGCCGCCTGGCGGAGGCTCCGGACGCCCCGCCGGCGCTGCTGGCGATCCTCGCCGAGCTGGATGCCGACGCCCAGGGCTGGCGTGGCAGGCTGCTCGCCCGCGTGCAGCAGCAGCCCTCCTGGCGCGGCCTGCTGGATGTGCTGGCAAGCTTTGGCGGCGGGCGCGCCGATCCGGAGATGGTTGCGCGCATGCAGCCGATCATCGCCGGGCTCTACCAGTCGATGCCGCGCTACCGCTGCGGCAACTGTGGGTTCGCCGGCCGCGAACTGCATTGGCAGTGCCCTGGCTGCCATGCCTGGAACACACTCAGACCAATAGTGACGCCGCAACCTTGATGCTTGAAATGGATATCGCGCGGGACATTCCCGGCGCCTGGGTTTCTGGGGAGTGGGTTTGAAAGTACTTTTGACGGGGGCTACCGGCTTCGTCGGGCGAGGGTTGCTCGAGCGACTCGCGGCTGAGCCCGGGTTGCGTCTCGCGGTGGCCGTGCGCTCACCGTTGGGCGGCGAGTTTCCTGGTGTCGAGGTTCATCCCATCGACGGACTGGAGGGCGCAAGGGATTGGCGGCCGACGCTGCGTGGCGTGGATGTGATCGTGCATGCGGCGGCGCGGGTCCATGTCATGCGGGAAACCTCCGCCGATCCGCTGGCCGCGTTTCGCGCGATCAACCTGCAGGCGACCCTCGATCTTGCGCGCCAGGCCGCCGCGGCCGGGGTGCGCCGCTTCATCTTCATCAGCTCGGTCAAGGTCAATGGCGAGGCCACGCTGCCGGGGCGGCCGTTCCGCGCCGATGACGCGCCCGCGCCAGCGGACCCCTACGGTGTCTCCAAGCTGGAGGCGGAGAGGGCATTGGCGGCCCTCGCCGCGGAGACCGGCCTGGAAGTGGTGGTCATTCGCCCGCCGCTGGTCTACGGGCCGGGTGTGGGAGCCAATTTCGCCGCCCTGATGCGCGCGGTGCAGCGGCAGGTCCCGCTGCCTTTCGCCTGGGTGCGCAACAAGCGCAGCCTGGTTTCCCGGGACAACCTGGTCGACCTCGTGTGGGTCTGCCTGGCCCACGAGCGCGCCGCCAATCAGGTGTTCCTGGCCAGCGACGATGACGATCTCTCTACCGCCGAGCTGTGCCGCCACCTGGCGGTTGCCCTTGGCGTGCCGTCACGGCAGCTGCCGGTGCCGGAATTCCTGCTGCACGGCGCCGCCGCGCTGCTCGGGCGTCGTGAGCAGGCGCAGCGGGTGCTCGGTTCGCTGCAGGTAAGCGTCGACAAGAATCGCGAGCTGCTGGGTTGGCGCCCGCCGGTGGGCGTCGCGCAGGCGCTCGCCGTCACCGCGAGCTGGTACCGGGAGGCTGGCCGATGACTGTCGTGCTGTTGCTCCTCGCCGTGCTTCTGGCCTGGGCGGGTACCGCCAGCGTGCGTCGCTACGCCTTGGCGCGCAGCGTCATGGATGTGCCGAACGAGCGCAGTTCGCATAGCGTGCCCACTCCTCGCGGTGGCGGGGTGGCGATCGTCCTGAGTTTCCTGTTGGTGCTGCTGCTGGCCTGGTGGCTGGGGTTGGCCGATACGCGCGAGATGCTCAGCCTGGTCCTGCCGGGTGCCCTGATAGCCCTGGTCGGCTTCGTCGACGATCATCGTCCCGTGCCGGCCCGCTGGCGCCTGTTGGGGCATTTCCTCGGTGCCGCGCTGCTGCTCTACGTGCTGGGAGGCTTGCCGGCGCTGCCGGTCGCCGGGGCGAATTGGGACCTCGGGGTCGTCGGCTGGCTGGCGGCGCTCTTCTACCTGGTGTGGCTGCTCAACCTCTACAACTTCATGGACGGCATCGACGGCATCGCCAGCCTGGAAGCCATCACCGTCTGCGTCGGCGGCGCGCTGTGCTACTGGTTCGTCGGGGCGGGCGCGCAGGCCGGTCTGCCGCTGCTGCTGGCGGCGGCGGCGCTGGGATTCCTGCTGTGGAACTTCCCGCCGGCAAGAATCTTCATGGGTGACGCCGGCAGCGGTTTCCTCGGCCTGGTGCTGGGCGGTCTGTCACTGCAGGCGGCCTGGACGGCGCCGCAACTGTTCTGGGCCTGGCTCATCCTGCTCGGGGTCTTCGTGGTCGACGCCACCTGGACGCTGGCGCGTCGCTTGTTGCGCGGCGAGCGCGTCTACCTGGCGCATCGCAGCCACGCGTACCAGCGTGCCTCGCGCCGGCTCGGGCAGCACCGCGCGGTCAGCCTCGCGGTGGTCGCGGTCAATCTCGCGTGGCTGTTACCGATCGCGGTTTTGGTGACGCTGGGGTGGATCGATGGCGTGCTGGGGCTGATTGTTGCCTATGCTCCATTGGTGCTGGTCGTCGCGATCTTGGGGGCGGGAGCCCCGGAATAGGGAAATTGCGCTGAACTCCATGGGAAATGGTGGTCAATGTAAGGCGGGAGAAGACTCCCAAGCTCGAAAAGGACGAAAGGATATGCTGCGAGAGCGCCTTCTGAGGCTCCCACGTCGTTACAAACGCATGCTGCAGGTGGTCACCGACGTCTTCCTCGTATGGATGGCGCTGTGGCTCTCCTTCGTGGTGCGCCTGGGCACGGATGATCTGGCCTATCCCTTCCGGGTGCACGCTTGGCTGTTCATCACCGCGCCGTTGATCGCCATTCCGCTGTTCATCCGCTTCGGCATGTACCGGGCGGTCATGCGCTACCTGGGCAACGACGCGCTGATCGCGATCTGGAAGGCGGTGACCATTTCGGCCCTGGTGCTGTCGCTGGTGGTCTACTGGAACCGCTCGGTGATCGAGGCGGTGCCGCGCTCCCTGGTGCTCAACTACTGGTGGTTGAGCCTGGTGATGGTGGGTGGCCTGCGCCTGGTCATGCGCCAGTACTTCATGGGTGACTGGTACGGCACCGTGCAGGGCGTGCCTTTCCTGGGGCGACAGGATGACGGCCTGATCAAGGTGGTCGTCTATGGCGCCGGCTCCGCGGGCAACCAGTTGGTGGCGGCCCTGCGCCTGGGTCGGGCGATGCGCCCGGTGGCCTTCATCGATGACGACGACGAGATCGCCGATCGGGTGATCGCCGGCCTGCGCGTATTCAAGCCCAGGCACATTCAGCAGATGATCGACGAGACCGGGGCCCAGGAAGTGCTCCTGGCCATTCCTTCGGCCACTCGGGCGCGTCGTCGCGAGATTCTCGGCCTGCTGGAGCCCTATCCGCTGCACGTGCGCAGCGTTCCGGGGTTCATCGAGCTGGCCAACGGGCGGGTGAAGGTCGACGACATCCAGGAAGTGGACATCGCCGACCTGCTGGGGCGCGACCCGGTGGCGCCGCGCCGCGAGCTGCTGGAACACTGCATTCGCGGCCAGGCCGTGATGATCTCCGGGGCTGGCGGCTCCATCGGTTCCGAGCTGTGCCGGCAGATCCTCTCCTGCGGGCCGACGGTGATGGTGCTGTTCGAGCACTGCGAGTTCAATCTCTACCGCATCCACCAGGAGCTGGAGCACCGCGTGCGGCGCGAGTCGCTGGCGGTGCAGCTGGTGCCGATCCTGGGCTCCGTGCGCAGCCCCGAACGCCTGCTCGAAGTGCTGAACAGCTGGAAGATCAACACGGTCTACCACGCGGCGGCCTACAAGCACGTGCCCATCGTCGAGCACAACATTTCCGAGGGCGTGCTGAACAACGTGGTCGGCACGCTGCACGCGGCCCAGGCGTCGATCCAGGCGGGCGTGCAGAACTTCGTGCTGATCTCCACCGACAAGGCGGTGCGCCCGACCAACGTGATGGGCGGCACCAAACGCCTGGCCGAGATGATCCTGCAGGCGCTCAGCCAGGAGCAGGCGCCGGTCCTGTTCGGCGACAAGGCCGGCGTCCATCAGGTGAACAAGACCCGTTTCACCATGGTGCGCTTCGGCAACGTGCTCGGCTCGTCCGGCTCGGTCATCCCGCTGTTCCGCGAACAGATCAAGCGCGGTGGCCCGGTGACCGTCACCCACCCGGCGATCACCCGTTATTTCATGACCATTCCCGAAGCCGCCCAGCTGGTGATCCAGGCGGGCGCCATGGGGCGTGGCGGCGACGTCTTCGTGCTCGACATGGGGCAGCCGGTGAAGATCCTCGAGCTGGCCCAGCGGATGATCCACCTGTCCGGTCTCAGCGTGCGCTCGGAAGCTACCCCGCACGGCGACATCTCCATCGAGTTCAGTGGCCTGCGTCCGGGCGAGAAGCTCTACGAGGAGCTGCTGATCGGTGACGAGGTAGGGGCGACCGAGCACCCGATGATCATGAAAGCCAGTGAGGAGATGCTGCCCTGGGACGCCTTCAAGGTCGTGTTGGGTTCCCTGCTGCGCTCGGTGGAGGCCGGCGATTACGCCCAGGTGCGCATGCTGCTGCGCGAAACGGTGAACGGCTACTGCCCGGACGGCGACATCGTCGACCTGGTGCACCAGCAGCGTCGTATGGAGCCTTGACGGCTGCCTGCGCGAACCTTCCCTGATGCAGGGGAAGATTTCCCGTCAGTGCGTAAGGGGTGTCTATTTAGGCGCTCCATCCGGTTAAAGGGCTATTTTCGGATTGCTTCCTGGGTTGAAGGTATCGGGGCGGGTCCATGGCGACTCGCGCATACCTTCATTTCAAGGAGCGATACCATGCGTAGACTGTTCGCAGCACTGCTGATCCTGTTCTCCGGCATGACCTTCCATTCGCTGGCCGCCGCTGCGCCCGCCGTCGAGCCTGCCGTCGAGCCGCTGAAGCCGGCGACGGTGACGATGCACGTGACGGCCGAGGCTGGCGACAAGCTGAACCTCAATACCGCCGACGCGGCATCGCTGGAGCAAAAGCTGAAGGGGATCGGCAAGGCCAAGGCGGAAGCCATCCTGGCCTATCGCGAGGCCAATGGACCGTTCACCAGCGTGGACCAGTTGCTGGAAGTGAAGGGGGTCGGCAAGGCCCTGCTGGACAAGAATCGTGACCTGCTGACGGTGGAGTGAGCGGGGAGCGATGGAGAAAAGGGCTGGTCGATCCGACCGGCCCTTTTCATTTTCCGAAGGGAGTCTGGGGGGCTCGGCGCCGAGAGGCCTGATGCGCTTCAGTTCGGCCTTGCGGCGGATACGCGTCCAGGGCGCTTTTCTTCGGCGCAAAGAAAAAGCCCTCGGCATGTGCCGAGGGCTTTTCGAATTTGGCTCCGCGACCTGGACTCGAACCAGGGACCCAATGATTAACAGTCATTTGCTCTACCGACTGAGCTATCGCGGAACAACGGTGCGTATCTTACTGATTAAGAAGGGGAAGTCAACAATCTAGCGACGACTTCCCCGACTTTTTTCAGAGCACCTGGACGATGGCGCGGGTAACGGTGTCCAGGTTGCCGTTGTTCAGCGCGGCAACGCAGATGCGGCCGGTGCCGACGGCGTAGATGCCGAACTCGTTCTTCAGGCGTTCCACCTGCTCGGCGGTCAGGCCGGAGTAGGAGAACATACCGCGCTGCTCGGCGACGAAGCCGAAGTCGCGCTTGGCGCCCAGGGCGGCCAGTTGCTCGACCATGGCGACGCGCATGTTGCGGATACGGCTGCGCATTTCACCCAGTTCCTCTTCCCACTGGGCGCGCAGTTCCGGGCTGTTGAGCACGGCGGAGACGACGCTGGCGCCGTGGGTCGGCGGGTTGGAGTAGTTGGTGCGGATCACGCGTTTGACCTGGGACAGGACGCGGGTGGACTCCTCGCGGCTGTTGGTCACGACCGACAGGGCGCCAACGCGCTCGCCGTACAGCGAGAACGACTTGGAGAAGGAGCTGGAGACGAAGAAGTTCAGGCCCGACGTGGCGAACAGGCGCACGGCGGCGGCGTCTTCGTCGATGCCGTCACCGAAGCCCTGGTAGGCGATGTCGAGGAAAGGCACGTGACCCTTGGCCTTGAGCACGTCCAGGACCTGTTTCCAGTCGTCCATGCTCAGGTCGACGCCGGTCGGGTTGTGGCAGCAGGCGTGCAGGACCACGATCGACTGCGAGGGCAGGGCGTTCAGGTCTTCCAGCAGGCCGGCGCGGTTCACGCCGTGGCTGGCGGCGTCGTAGTAGCGATAGTTCTGCACCGGGAAGCCGGCGGCTTCGAACAGCGCGCGGTGGTTTTCCCAGCTCGGGTCGCTGATGGCGACGGTGGCATTGGGCAGCAGGCGCTTGAGGAAGTCGGCGCCGGTCTTCAGCGCGCCGGTGCCGCCCACGGCCTGGGTGGTGACCACGCGGCCTTCGGCCAGCAGCTCGGAATCGGCGCCGAACAGCAGTTTCTGCACGCCCTGGTCATAGGCGGCGATGCCCTCGATCGGCAGGTAGCCACGCGGCGCGTGGGCCTCGATGCGGGCTTTCTCCGCGGCCTGTACGGCGCGTAGCAACGGGAGGCGGCCTTCCTCGTTGTAGTACACGCCCACGCCGAGGTTGATCTTGCCCGGGCGGGTATCGGCGTTGAAAGCTTCGTTCAGGCCCAGGATGGGGTCGCGGGGGGCCATTTCGACAGCGGAGAACAGACTCATTTTGGCGGCAGCTCTAAGGCGGGAGTGAAGATGCAATTGCAACCCCCGCGCACGGCGCTGGGGGATGCGTCGACGGGCCGGTATTATATAGGCCTCTATGGCAGGCTGCGAGTTGATCGCGCATGCTTTCGCCTGGTTTGACGCCGCAGCCGCGCCCGCGTCACACCCCACAGCGAGGTTCCCATGTCGACATTCCAACTGGATTCGCGCTTCAAGCCGGCGGGCGACCAGCCCGAGGCGATCCGACAAATGGTCGAGGGCCTGGAGGCGGGCCTGTCCCACCAGACCCTGCTGGGGGTGACCGGCTCCGGCAAGACCTTCAGCATCGCCAACGTGATCGCCCAGGTGCAGCGCCCGACCATGGTCCTGGCGCCGAACAAGACCCTGGCCGCGCAGCTGTATGGCGAGTTCAAGAGCTTCTTCCCGCACAACGCGGTGGAGTACTTCGTTTCCTACTACGACTACTACCAGCCGGAAGCCTACGTCCCGTCTTCCGACACCTATATCGAGAAGGATTCGTCGATCAACGACCACATCGAGCAGATGCGCCTGTCGGCGACCAAGGCGCTGCTCGAACGCGAGGACGCGATCATCGTCTGCACGGTGTCGTCGATCTACGGCCTGGGCGACCCCGCGTCCTACCTGAAGATGGTCCTGCACCTGGATCGCGGCGACCGCATGGACCAGCGCGAGCTGCTGCGCCGCCTGACCAGCCTGCAATACTCCCGCAACGACATGGATTTCGCCCGCGCCAGCTTCCGCGTGCGCGGCGACGTGATCGACATCTTCCCGGCGGAATCGGAGCTGGAGGCGATCCGCGTCGAGCTGTTCGACGACGAAGTGGAGAACATTTCCGCCTTCGACCCGCTGACCGGCGAGGTGATCCGCAAGCTGCCGCGCTTCACCTTCTACCCCAAGAGCCACTACGTGACGCCGCGCGAGACCCTGATGGAGGCGGTGGAGCAGATCAAGGAAGAGCTCAAGGTGCGCCTGGACTACCTGCGCAACAACAACAAGCTGGTGGAAGCCCAGCGCCTGGAGCAGCGCACCCGCTTCGACCTGGAGATGATCCTCGAGCTGGGATACTGCAACGGCATCGAGAACTACTCGCGCTACCTCTCCGGGCGCGGCCCCGGCGAGCCGCCACCGACCCTCTACGACTACCTGCCGGCCAACTCGCTGCTGGTGATCGACGAGTCCCACGTCAGCGTTCCGCAGGTCGGCGCCATGTTCAAGGGCGACCGTTCGCGCAAGGAAACCCTGGTGGAGTACGGCTTCCGCCTGCCCTCGGCGCTGGACAACCGGCCATTGCGCTTCGAGGAGTGGGAGTCGATCAGCCCGCAGACCATCTTCGTCTCGGCCACGCCGGGCCCCTACGAGGAGCAGCACGCGGGGCGGGTGATCGAGCAGGTGGTGCGCCCCACCGGCCTGGTCGACCCGCAGATCGAGGTGCGCCCGGCCTCGACCCAGGTCGACGACCTGCTCTCGGAGATCCGCCTGCGGGTCGCCCAGCAGGAGCGCGTGCTGGTCACCACCCTGACCAAGCGCATGGCCGAGGACCTCACCGACTACCTGGGCGACCACGACGTGCGGGTGCGCTACCTGCACTCGGACATCGACACGGTCGAGCGCATGGAGATCATCCGCGACCTGCGCACCGGGACCTTCGACGTGCTGGTGGGGATCAACCTGTTGCGCGAGGGCCTGGACATGCCCGAGGTGTCACTGGTGGCCATCCTCGACGCCGACAAGGAAGGCTTCCTGCGTTCCGAGCGTTCGCTGATCCAGACCATCGGCCGCGCCGCGCGCAACCTCAACGGCAAGGCGATCCTCTACGCCGACAACGTCACCGGCTCGATGCAGCGGGCGATGGACGAGACCGAGCGGCGGCGCAACAAGCAGCTCGCCTTCAACGAGCTGCACGGCATCGTGCCCAAGGGCGTGAAGAAGGACATCAAGGATATCCTCGAGGGCGCCAGCGTGCCGGGCGCCAAGGGCAAGCGCCGTGGGGTGGCCAAGGTGGCGGAGGAGAGCGGCCGCTACGAGGGCGAGCTGCGCTCGCCGAACGAGATCGGCAAGCGCATCCGCCAGCTGGAGGAGAAGATGTACCAGCTGGCCCGCGACCTGGAGTTCGAGTCCGCCGCGGCCGTGCGCGACGAAATCCACAAGCTGCGCGAGCGCCTGGTGGAGGTCGGCTGACCCCCACCGGCGCCGTCGTCAGTGCGCGCCGGCGCCGGCCTGGGCGCCGAAGCCGGCCGGTAGCGGGCGGGTCAGCAGCACGGCGAGCATGCTGATCGCCAGCACGATGCCGATGGCGTGGAAGGCGTCGTTGTAGGCCATGATCGCCGCCTGCTGGTGGACGATCTGGCCGATCTCCGCCAGCGCCGCCTGCTGGCTGCCGAGCTGCGTGGTCAACTGCGCCAGGCGCTCGTCCACGGCGCCGTTCAGCGGCACCACGGCCTCGCGCAGGTAGTCGTAGTAGACCTTGGCGCGGCTATCCAGCAGGGTCGCCAGCAGGGCGATGCCGATGGCGCCGCCGAGGTTGCGCAGGATGTTGAACAGGCTGGAGGCGGAGCCGGCGTCCTGCGGTTGCAGGTAGACGGTGGCGATCAGCGAGATGGTGACCATCACCATCGGCTGGCCGAGCGCGCGCAATAACTGGATCTGGTTGAACTGCGGGCCGGCGAAGTCCGGGTTGAGCACCCCCGAGCAGAAGCTCGCCAGGCCGAACAGGCCGAAGCCGATGGCGCATAGCAGGCGCGGCTGGATGATCTTCATCAGCTTGGGAATCAGCGGGATGAGGAACAGCTGCGGCACGCCCATCCACATGATCACCTCGCCGATCTGCATGGCGTTGTAGCCCTGGATCTGCGCGAGGTACAGCGGCAGCACATAGATCGAGCCATACAGCCCCATGCCCAGGCCGACACTGGAGATGCTCGACAGGCCGAAGTTGCGGTTGCGCAGGATGCCGAGGTTGATCAGCGGGTTGGGCCGCGAGGTCTGCAGGATGACGAACAGGATCAGGCTGACCAGGGCGATGCTGCCCAGGCTGACGATCAGGTTCGACTCCAGCCAGTCCTTGCGATGGCCTTCCTCGAGGAACACCTGCAGGCAGCCCAGGCCGACGGCCATGGTCACGATGCCGGCGTAGTCGGTGCTCTTCAGCAACTCCCAGTGCGGCGGCTTCTTCTCCAGGCCGTAGAGCAGCCCGGCGATCATCAGCAGGCCCGGGGGGATGTTGATGTAGAAGATGTATTCCCAGCCGAAGTTCTCGGTCAGCCAGCCGCCCAGGGTCGGCCCGATCGACGGGGCGAAGGTGGCGGTGATGGCGAACAGCGCCATGCCCTTGGGCCGGTGGTGGTCCGGCAGCTTGAGCAGGCTCAGGGTGAAGGCCAGGGGGATCAGCGCGCCGCCGGTGAAGCCCTGCATGGCGCGGAACACGATCATGCTCTCCAGGTTCCAGGAGAAGGAGCACAGCAGCGAGGAGAACAGGAAGCCGATCGACACCATCACCGCCAGGCGCCGCGCCGAGAGCAGCTGCACCAGCCAGGCGGTGAGCGGGATCATGATGATCTCGGCCACCAGGTAGGAGGTGGAGATCCACGAGCCTTCCTCCAGGGTCGCGGCCAGCGCGCCCTGGATGTCCTTCAGCGAGGAGTTGGTGATCTGGATGTCGAGCACCGCCATGAAGGCGCCGAGCATCGCCGCGAGCACGGCGATCCAGTCGCGCCGGCTGGGTTCCCCGACCGGTCGGACGAGGGGATCAGCGCTCACCGATCTGCACCTCGGCCTCGACCGACATGCCCGGGCGCACCAGGCCCTTGAGCGGGCTGTCGGCGGCGAAGGTGATCTTGACCGGAATGCGCTGCACCACCTTGGTGAAGTTGCCGGTGGCGTTGTCCGGCGGCAGCAGGCTGAACTGCGCGCCGGAGGCGGCGAACAGGCTGTCCACGCAGCCCTCGATGGGCTGGTCGGGGAAGCTGTCGAGGATCAGCCGGGCCTTCTGCCCCGGGCGCATCTTGCCGACCTGGGTTTCCTTGAAGTTGGCCTGCACCCAGATGCCGTCGTCGGGCACCAGCGACAGCAGCTGGCTGCCGACCTGCACGTACTGGCCGACGCGGGCGTTGCGCTGGCCGACCAGGCCACTCACCGGGGCATGGATCTCGGTGCGCGCCAGGTTGATCTCTGCCTGGGCGATCTCCGCGCGGGAGGCGTCGATCTGTGCCTGCAGGCGCTTGATGTCGGCGTTCAGGGCGTCGACCTGGATGTGCTGGGCCTGCAGGTCGGCCTGGGCCTTGGCCACCTGGGAGCGGGCCACGTGGGAGTCGGCGGTCAGGGTGGTGACGCGCTCCTCGGAGACGTAGCCGGGCTTGCGCAGGGTCTGCGCGCGGTTCAGGTCTATCTGGGTGCGGCCGAAGGTAGCCTGGCTGGCGTTCAGGTCGGCCTCGCTGGCGGCGATCATGCTGCCCTGGCCCTTGAGCTTGCTGCGTGCCTGCACCAGTTCGGCTTCGTGAGTGGCCAGGCTGGCCTTGGCGCGGTCCAGCGCCAGGCGGAAATCGGCGTCCTCCAGCTTGACCAGCAACTGGCCTTTTTCCACGTGCTGGTTGTCGGTGACCAGCACCTGGTCGATGCGCGCGCCCAGTTGGCTGGCGATGCGCGTGATCTCGCCCTGGACGTAGGCGTTGTCGGTGGTCTCCTGGAAACGGCCGATGAAGTACCAGCGGCCGAGGAAGGCGAGGCCGACCAGGGTGAGGAGGACGAGGAAGATGCTCAGGCGGCGTTGTAATTGTGCGGGCATGGGAAAACGAGCGTTTGGTTGGCCAAAATGTTCACCAATTTACCAGTGTTCCCGGTCGGGGCGCAGTCGCTACAATTCGGAAACTTTGTTGTGTATAGGGAACAATAATGGGGCTGGATGATGCGCTGATCTTCACCCGCGTGGTGGAGTTCCACAGTTTCACCCAGGCCGCGCACAGTCTGGGCATGCAGAAGTCGACCGTGAGCCGGCGCCTGGCCCTGCTCGAAGAGCGCCTCGGCGTGCGCCTGCTCAACCGCACCACCCGCAAGCTGCGCCTGACCGAAGTGGGCCAGGCCTATTACGACCGCTGCCGGCAGATCATGCTCGACTTCGCCGAGGCCGAGCAGGCGGTGATGCAGCTGCAGCAGGCGCCCACCGGGCTGCTGCGGATCACCGCGCCCATCGAGTTCGGCCAGATGTACCTGGGCGAGGTGCTCGGCGACTTCATGCGCCTTTATCCACAGATCACCGCCGAAGTCGAGCTCAGCTCGCGCAACGTCGACCCGCTGGAGGAGGGCGTGGACATCGCCATCACCGTCGGCCAGCCGGAGGATTCGACGCTGATCGCCCGCCGCCTGCTGGTCACCAGCCGCTGCCTGTGCGCCAGCCCCGCCTACCTCGAACGGCACGGCCGGCCCGAGCGCGTCGAGGACCTGGCCAGGCATCGCGCGGTGCTGATGTCGCAGGACTCGCAACGCTACTGGCCGCTGCTGCACGAAAGCGTGCCGTGCCAGCGCGCGCTGTCCTGCAACAACGTTTCCTTCGCCCGCGAGGCGGTGCTGGCCGGGGTCGGCATCGCCTCGCTGCCGGAGCTGATCGTCGACGCGGCGCTGCAGGGCGGGCGCCTGGAGCGCCTGCTGCCGCAGGTCCAGTTGCCTATCGGCGAGCTCTACGCGGTGTACCCGTCGCGGCGTTTCCAGGCAATGAAGGTGAAGACCTTCCTCGACTACCTGATCCACCGCCTGCCCATCGACGAAGCCCATCGGCTGGAGCCGGGGGCGGCGCGCCTGTTAACATCGCTACCATGAGCGCCGGCCACGCGCCGCGCCGTTCCAACCCGCTTTTCACGAGAGCCTCCATGACCACTGTCCGCACCCGTATCGCGCCGTCTCCCACCGGCGACCCGCACGTCGGCACCGCCTACATCGCGCTGTTCAACCTGTGCTTCGCTCGCCAGCACGGCGGCAAGTTCATCCTGCGCATCGAGGACACCGACCAGGTGCGTTCCACCCGCGAGTCGGAACAGCAGATCTTCGACGCCCTGCGCTGGCTGGGCATCGAGTGGGACGAGGGCCCGGACGTCGGCGGCCCGCACGGCCCGTACCGGCAGAGCGAGCGCAGCGCGATCTACAAGCGGTACAGCGACGAGCTGGTGGAAAAGGGCCACGCCTTCCCCTGCTTCTGTTCCGCCGAGCGCCTGGACGCCATTCGCGCCGAGCAGCAGGCGCGCAAGGAAACCCCGCGCTACGACGGCCACTGCATGCACCTGCCGAAGGAAGAGTCGCAGCGTCGCATCGCCGCCGGCGAATCCCACGTGGTGCGCATGAAGGTGCCGACCGAGGGTGTCTGCGTGGTGCCGGACATGCTCCGCGGCGACGTCGAGATCCCGTGGGACCGCATGGACATGCAGGTGCTGATGAAGGCCGACGGCCTGCCCACCTACTTCCTGGCCAACGTCGTCGACGACCACCTGATGGGCATCACCCATGTGCTGCGCGGCGAAGAGTGGCTGCCCTCGGCGCCCAAGCTGATCAAGCTGTACGAGTACTTCGGCTGGGAGCAGCCGGTGCTCTGCTACATGCCGCTGCTGCGCAACCCGGACAAGAGCAAGCTGTCCAAGCGCAAGAACCCCACCTCCATCACCTTCTACGAGCGCATGGGCTTCCTGCCCCAGGCGCTGCTGAACTACCTGGGCCGCATGGGCTGGTCGATGCCCGACGAGCGCGAGAAGTTCAGCCTGGCGGAGATGATCGAGCACTTCGACCTGTCGCGCGTGTCCCTTGGCGGGCCGATCTTCGACATGGAGAAGCTGTCCTGGCTGAACGGCCAGTGGATTCGCGAGCAGTCGGTCGAGGAGTTCGCCCGCGAAGTGCAGAAGTGGGCGCTCAACCCCGAGTACCTGATGCAGATCGCGCCGCACGTCCAGGGCCGGGTGGAGAACTTCAGCCAGATCGCGCCGCTCGCCGGGTTCTTCTTCAGCGGCGGCGTGCAGCTGGACGCCAAGCTGTTCGAGCACAAGAAGCTCGACGCCACCCAGGTGCGCCAGGTTCTGCAGCTGGTGCTGTGGAAGCTGGAAGCGCTGCGCCAGTGGGAGAAGGATCGCATCACCGCGACCATCCAGGCCGTGGCCGAACACCTGGAGCTGAAGCTGCGTGACGTCATGCCGCTGATGTTCCCGGCCATCACCGGCCAGGCCAGTTCGGTATCGGTGCTCGACGCCATGGAAATCCTCGGTGCCGACCTCTCGCGCTATCGCCTGCGCCAGGCCCTGGAGCTGCTGGGCGGGGCGTCGAAGAAGGAAGCCAAGGAGTGGGAGAAGATCCGCGACGCCATCGCCGGCTGACGGACGCCTTCTGACAAAAGGCCGGCTGCCTTCGAGCGCCCGGCCTTTTTCATGTCCATAATCCGCGCTGGAACCGCTGCGCGCGGGGCCCGAAGCCTGCGACGCAGGGCAGGGGATAATGGCCCGCTCTGCTAAGTGATTGTTCTTTGGGAGAAAAAAATTAAAAAAGTCGAAAATTCTTGTTGACAGGGTTACGCCCCACCCCTAAGATGCGCCCCGTTCCAGCGACGAACTGAACGACAGAGCGAAGCGGGAACGGTAGATGTAGCGGTACTTTGGGGCTATAGCTCAGCTGGGAGAGCGCTTGCATGGCATGCAAGAGGTCGACGGTTCGATCCCGTCTAGCTCCACCAAATTACCAGTAGGCAGCGTCACTCGCTGACGGTGCCGAAAATCGAAGGATTGCGTCCCCTTCGTCTAGTGGCCTAGGACACCGCCCTTTCACGGCGGTAACAGGGGTTCGAGTCCCCTAGGGGACGCCACTTTTTCCAGCGACGATGCGCTCGCGTCGTCCGCCAGAGTCATCTGGGGCTATAGCTCAGCTGGGAGAGCGCTTGCATGGCATGCAAGAGGTCGACGGTTCGATCCCGTCTAGCTCCACCAAATTGCCAGAATTCGCGAATCGCGGATTTCTTCGAAGGTTAAGTCCCCTTCGTCTAGTGGCCTAGGACACCGCCCTTTCACGGCGGTAACAGGGGTTCGAGTCCCCTAGGGGACGCCAATTTTCCCGCTCTGCGGGGCCTATAGGGCCACTCAATTTTCGAGTGGCCCTTTTGTTTTTCCCTCCCGAAAATTTCGTTTCCCGACCAGCGGTCGCGCTCAACGCTTGCCGATTTTTATTATGAGAATAATATTCTACTCATAATATTTTTGGAGAGCGCCATGAGCCGCAAGACCGCCAGCAGCGACAGGGCAGTAGGCGAGAAGAAAGCCCAGACCCGCGAACGCATTCTTTGCGCGGCCGCCGACGCGCTGGTCCGTCGTGGCCCGCTGGAGCCCAGCGTGGCCGAAGTGATGGGCGCCGCCGGGCTGACCGTCGGCGGCTTCTACGCGCACTTCGAGAGCAAGGACGCGCTGATGCTGGAGGCCTTCCGCCAACTGCTGGCGACGCGCCGGGAAAAGCTCAAGCACTTCGATCCGGACATGCCGTTCAGCGAGCGCCGTCAGCTGGCCGCGGCCTTCTACCTGTCGCGCAAGCACCGCGACAGCGAGGAGCCGGGTTGCCCCATCCCCAGCTCCCTGGGCGGCCTGGAGCAGCTCCCGGAGGGTTTCCGGCAAACCCTCGCCGAACACATCGAACTCATGGTCGCCGAGCTGGCCGAGCGTCCCGAGGACGCCGACACCGTGCTCGCCGATATCGCCCTGATGGTGGGCGGACTGGCGCTGTCGCGAGCCCTGGGCTCGTGCGATTTGTCCGACCGCGTTTTGCGTGCCGCCAAGAAAGCGGTGGATTGATCCTCGAAGGAGGGACTGGCAATGAGCAGCTTGACCTGGATACGTGGCATCAACGCGAGCCTCGGCCGTGTGGCGCCGGAATGGGCGGCGCGGCGCATGCGCGACATCTTCATGACCCCGCGCGCGCTGCAGCCGCGCGACTGGGAGCTGCCACTGCTGGCCAGTTCCGAGCGCGTCACCCTGCGCTTCGGGCTTTCCGCGCTGCGCTGGGGTGAAGGCCCGGCGGTGCTGCTGATGCACGGTTGGGAAGGGCGGCCGACGCAGTTCGCCCACCTGATCCGCGAGCTGGTCGGCGCGGGCTACGCCGTGGTGGCGCTGGACGGCCCGGCCCACGGCCGCTCGCCGGGGCGCGAAGCGCATCCGCTGCTGTTCGCCCGCGCGCTGCTGGAGGCCGCCAGCGAGCTGCCGCCGCTGCGCGCGGTGATCGGCCATTCCATGGGCGGCGCCAGCGCGCTGCTGGCGACGCAGATGGGCCTGCGCACCGAGGCGCTGGTCACCATCGCCGCGCCGAGCCGGGTGATCTCCGTGCTGCGCCGCTTCGCCGCTTTCATGGGGCTGCCGGCCGAGGCGCGCTACCGCTTCATCCGCCAGGTCGAGGCGAGCACCGGGATGCCGGCGGCGCAGCTGGATGTCAGTCGCTACGACCTGGACATGCCCGGCCTGGTGGTGCACGCGGAGGACGACCCGCAGGTACCCGTCGCGGATGCGCTGGACATCCACGCGGTCTGGCCGCGCAGCCGCCTGCTGCGCCTGGACGATGGCGGTCACCAGCGCGTGCTGGCCGACCAGCGGCTGAGCGACGCCGTGCTGGCACTGCTGGAAGGCCAGGAAGAACGTTACCTGCTACCTCTCGCCCTGGCCTCCTGAGCACGGCGGGGCAGCGGGACGCGTCCGGGCCCTGTAGACTGCCGGCTTCGATCATGCGGCCGGGTCACCCGACCCGGCCCCGGACTGGAGCAAGCGCATGGCCTGGGACCTGCCCGAACCCTTCGTCATCGACATCCGCGTGGGCGCCGAGGACATCGACGGCCTCGGCCACGCCAACAACGCCGTCTACGTCAGCTGGCTGGAGCGCTGCGCCTGGCGTCATTCGCAGCGCCTCGGCCTGGACCTGGCCGAGTATCGCCGGCTCGATCGCGCCATGGCCGTGGTGCGCCATGAAATCGACTACCTCGCCGCCGCCTACGAGGGCGAGGAGCTGCAGATGGGCACCTGGATCGTCGAATCCGACCAGAAGCTGCGCATGGACCGCTGTTTCCAGCTGGTGCGCCCGGCCGATGGCGTGACCCTGCTGCGCGCCCGCACCACCTTCGTCTGCATCGAGCTCTCCAGCGGCAGGCCCAAGCGCATGCCGGCGGAGTTCATCGAAGGCTACGGCCGCGCGCTGCTCGGCGCCGCGCCGGCCTGACGGCACTTTGCGCGGGCGGCGCCAGCCACTAGAATCCGCCGCCTGCGAAATCAAAGGTTCCCCGCCGTGCAAATTGCCCTGGCCCCGATGGAGGGGCTGGTCGACGAAATCCTCCGCGATGTGCTGACCCGGGTCGGCGGCATCGACTGGTGCGTCACCGAGTTCATCCGCGTCACCGACCGTGTGCATCCGCTCGCCACCTACGAGAAGCTGGCGCCGGAGCTGCTGCACGGCAGCCGCACCCGCGCCGGCACGCCGATGCGCGTGCAGTTCCTCGGCTCCGACCCGCAGTGCCTGGCGGAAAACGCCGCCCACGCCTGTGAGTTGGGCGCGCCGGTGATCGACCTGAACTTCGGCTGCCCGGCGAAGACGGTGAACAAGTCGCGCGGCGGCGCGGTCCTGCTCAAGGAGCCGGAGCTGCTGTTCTCCATCGTCGAAGCCGTGCGTCGCGCGGTGCCGGCGCACATCCCGGTGACCTCGAAGATGCGCCTGGGCTACGAGACCCCGGATGGCGCGCTGGATTGCGCCCGCGCCCTGGCCGACGGCGGCTCGGCCCACGTGGTGGTGCACGCGCGGACCAAGACCGATGGCTACAAGCCGCCGGCGCACTGGGAGTGGGTGGCCAGGGTGGCGGACGCGGTGAAGGTGCCGGTGTTCGCCAACGGCGAGGTCTGGACGCTCGAGGATTACCTGCGTTGCCGTTCCATCAGCGGCGTCGACGACATCATGCTCGGTCGCGGGCTGGTCTCGCGCCCCGACCTGGCCCGGCAGATCGCCGCCTGGCGCGACGGCCGCGACGTGCAGCCGATGGCCTGGGAAGAGCTGCGCGTGCTGCTCGAAGACTTCTGGCGGCAGGCGCGGCGCAAGCTGGCGCCGCGTTACGCGCCGGGGCGCCTGAAGCAGTGGCTGGGCATGCTCACCCGCAGCTATCCCGAGGCGGTGGAGCTGTTCGCGCAGATTCGCCGCGAGAGCGATTGCGAGCTGATCGACCGGCTGTTGCAGGTCGAGGTCGAAGAGGCCGCGTAGGAGGGGCGCCGGTTGCGCCGAAGTGCCTTTCGTAGGAGCGAGCTTGCTCGCGAACAGGCTCCGCTGCGGGGCTCATTCGCGAGCAAGCTCGCTCCTACAGTTCGCCGTGAGCAGGGCGCTTCCCCACGCTAGCGGCCGCCGCTGACGTCGACGAAAGTCCCGGTGCTGTAGCTCGATTCGTCGCCGGCGAGGAACAGGATCGCCCGCGCCACTTCTTCCGCCTGACCGCCACGGCCGAGCGGGATGGCGCTCTTCAGCCGTTCCACGCGCCCCGGCTCGCCGCCGCTGGCGTGGATTTCGGTATCGATCAACCCCGGCCGCACCGCGTTGACCCGAATACCTTCGGCCGCGACCTCCCTGGCCAGGCCGATGGTCATGCTGTCGATGGCGCCCTTGGCCGCGGCGTAGTCGATGTACTCGTTGGGCGAGCCCAGGCGCGAGGCCATCGACGACACATTGACGATGCTCCCACCGCTGCCGCCGTGGGCGCGGGCCATGCGCCGCACCGCCTCGCGGGCGCAGAGGAAGCTGCCCGTCACGTTCACCGCGAAGACCCGCTGCAGGCGCGCGGCGTCCATGTCCTCCAGGCGCATCTGGCGCTCCAGCACGCCGGCGTTGTTCACCAGCACGTCGAGGTGGCCGAAGGTCCGCTCGACGGCCTGGAACAGCCGCACCACCTCGGCCTCCTCGGCGACGTCGGCGGCGAAGGCCTCGGCCTGTCCGCCGGCGGCGCGGATGCGCCGCACCAGTGCCTCGGCCGCCTGGCGCTGGCGCCGGTAGTTGAGGGCGACGGTGTAGCCGCGTTCGGCGGCCAGCAGTGCGGTGGCGGCGCCTATGCCACGGCTGGCGCCGGTGATCAGCATGACTTTGCTCATGGGCATTCCTTCGACGAGCGGACTTGAAAGGCTTCGATGCGCCCCTATCTGTATTCGTGCGGGAGGCCGAAATCGGGTCCCGCTCCCGGAGTCCTGCAGACAGGCTCCACAAAAAACCTTGCTGAATTATTCAGGAGATTCGCATGAGCAACGTACTTTCTCTCGCCCCGCTGTTCCGCCAGTCCGTCGGTTTCGATCGTTTCAACGATCTGTTCGAGTCGGCCCTGCGCAGCGAAAGCGGCAGTTCCTACCCGCCCTACAACGTCGAGAAGCATGGTGAAGACCAGTACCGCATCGTGGTCGCCGCCGCCGGCTTGCAGGAAGAGGACCTGGAACTGCAAGTGGAGCGTGGCGTGCTGACCGTGACCGGCGGCAAACGCGAGAAAGCCAACGAAGGGGTCACCTTCCTGCACCAGGGCATCGCCCAGCGCGCCTTCAAGCTTTCGTTCCGCCTCGCCGACCATATCGAGGTCCAGGGCGCTGCGCTGAAGAACGGCCTGCTGAGTATCGAACTGGTGCGCATCGTTCCGGAGGAGGCCAAGCCCAAGCGGATCGCCATCAACGGCCAGCGTCCGGCCATCGAGGGCTGAACAGCCCCGTCCGACGCTGAATGAGAAACGCCCGCCTTGAACAAGGCGGGCGTTTTTCGTTGCGCGGGGGAAACTCAGCCGCGCTGTGCCTCGCTCAACGGAGCGCCGCGATCGCGCCACCAGGTGACGACGATGGCCAGCATCAGCACGAAGCCCAGGTAGCCCATGGCCGGGTAGACCATGCCGACCAGCTTGACGAAGCCGAACTGGCTGCCGACGAAGGCCAGGATCACCGCGGCCACGGTGCACAGGCGGAACGGCAGGCCGTAGGCCGCGCAGCGCGCCACCAGGGCGTAGGTCAGGCCGGTGGTGGTGCAGTACAGCTTGACCAGCAGCAGGGCCAGCATCACGTCGCCGAACCAGGGCGCGATGTTGTTGCTCAGCAGCAGGGTGGGGATGGCGCTGCCGCCGATGACGTCGATCTGCAGCAGCATCACCAGCGCCATGACCAGGATCAGCAAGCCCACGCCGGCGCCGCCGAGCAGGCCGCCGAGGCCGGCCTGGCGCAGGTTCGCCACGCTGCCACCCATCACCACCAGCACCGCCGCGGTGGCGGCGATGTTGTAGGACACGTAGAGGAAGGCGCTGAGCAGCCAGTTGGGCGCCGGGTGCGGCATGGCCAGGGCGATCTGCTCCAGCTCCGCCAGCGGCTTCTCGATGTGGGTCAGCGCGTAGACGGCGATGATCGCCACGATCAGCATCAGCACCGGGGTGATCAGGCTCATCAGGGTGATCACCCGCTTCAGCCCCAGGCACACGGTGATGACCGTCAGCACGCCGAGGACCACGCCGCCGATGGAGTGGCCGATGCCCAGCTGCTGCTCGAACGACGAGCTGGCGCCGGCGAGCATCACCACCACGGTGCCGAACAGGAAGAAGGTGAGCATCAGGTCGACGACCCGGCCCAGGTGGCGGCCGCAGATGTACTCCATGGCCTCCTTGTGCGACTGGGTCTGCAGGCGGCTGCCGATCTGGTAGAGGTTCATCACCAGGAAGGCGAACATTGCCAGGGCGACCAGGGCGCCGATCAGGCCCATGACGCCGAAGCCGCCGAAGAACTGGAGGATTTCCTGGCCGGAGGCGAAGCCGACGCCCACCACCAGGCCGATGAACGCGCCGCCGAGCTTGAGACTGGTCTTCATGAAGTGAATCCCTGTTGTTCTTTTCGTTGGGAAGCCCGCGCCACCGGCCCCTCGCCGGCGCCGCGGGCGTGCGGGATCAGGCTGCGCCGACGTAGGCCTGGACTTCGACCTCGACGTCCACGCCCAGCGCCAGGCCGGCGGTGACGCAGGAACGCACCGGCAGGCCCTGTTCGAAGTAGCGCTTGTAGACCTCGTTGAAGCCGGCGAAGTGGGCCATGTCGGTCAGCCACACGGTGGCCTTGATCACCTGGCCGAAGTGGGCGCCGCAGGCCTCCAGGCTTTCGCCGATGCGCTCCATCACCGCCTCGGTCTGGGCCTGGATGTCGCCCTTGACCACCTGGCCGTCGGCGCTCATCGGGATCTGCCCGGAGAGGAACAGGAAACCGCCGGCCTTGACCGCGCGGGAGAAGGGGAAGGGCAGGCTGCTGGGGTAACGCTGGATGTCGCTCATGGTCTGGTCTCCAGGGGGTGGATCAACGGAAGCGCGCCGGACTCAGGCGCTGGGGATCGACGCCTTCCTGGCGCAGGGGTTCGGGCAGCGGCTGGTCCAGCAGCAGCGCCTGGGCCAGGCGCGAGACGCCATCGGCCGACTGGATGCCGTAACCACCCTGGGCGGCCAGCCAGAAGAACGCCGGGCGCTCCGGGTCGCGGCCGACCACCAGGTCGCCGTCGGCGACGAACGAGCGCAGGCCCGCCCAGCTGTGGCCGGGGCGGCGGATATTCAGCGTGGTGTGTTCTTCGATGTGGTGCACGCCCAGGGCGATGTCCAGCTCTTCGGGCTGCACGTCCTGCGCCTCCACCGGGTCGGCGTTGGCCGGCGAGCCGAGCAGTTGGCCGGCGTCGGGCTTGAAGTAGAAACTCTCGTCGATGCCGATCACCGCCGGCCAGGCGCTGCAATCCACGCCTTCCGGCGCGGCGAAGGTGAAGGCGGTGCGACGCTTGGGCTGCAGGCCCACCGGGCGGACGCCGCAACGGCCGGCGACATGGTCGGCCCAGGCGCCGGCGGCGTTCACCAGTTGCGCCGTGCCCAGGCGCTCACCGTTGCTCAGTTCGAGGCTCCAGGCGCCGTCGGCGAAGTTCGCCGAGAGCAGCTCCAGGCCGCAACGCAGCTCGCCGTCGCGCTGGCGCAGGCCGCGCAGGTAGCCCTGGTGCAGGGCGTGCACGTCGAGGTCGCGGGCGTCGGGCTCGTAGAGCGCGCCGATGATGGCGTCCGCGCGCAGGCAGGGCAGGCGCTCCAGGGCTTGCGCCACGCTGATGGGATGCACGCCCGGGGTGTTGGCGGCGTCGCGCAGCAGCGCGCCATGCTCGGGGCCGCCGACGTACAGGCAGCCGCGCGGGGTGAGGATCGGGTGGTCGCTGAAGCCGGCCGGCGGCGCTTCGTAGAAGGCCCGGCTGGCGCGGGTCAGCGCCTGGATCTGCGGGGTGCCGTAGGCCTCCATGAACATCGCGGCGGAGCGCCCGGTGGAGTGGTAGCCGGGTTGCTCCTCGCGTTCCAGGACCAGCACGCGATGGCTTTCGCTCAGCCGGTAGGCCAGCGACGCGCCGGCGATACCGGCGCCGATAATGACGAAATCGTAGGGTGGGGTGGGGCTCACGGTGGCGCCTCAGGATATTTCTCGTATGTGAGAAATCTAAGATATGAGAATTTTTGCGCCCAACGCAAGGCCCGGTAAACTCCGCCCATCCACTTTCGAGACCTCCCATGAGCGCCAGCGATACCCAGCCCTTGCCCGTCGAGGGCGCTACTTCGTCACTGGACCGGCATGAGGTCGGCGCGCGCCTGCGGGCCGTGCGCAAGCAGCAGAAACTGACCCTGAAGCAGCTTTCCGAGCGTTCCGGCGTGGCGGTTTCGACGCTGTCGAAGATGGAGCTGGCGCAGGTCGCGGTGAGCTACGACAAGCTGGCCGCCGCCGCCCGCGCGCTGCAGGTGGACATCGCCCAGCTGTTCCGTCCGTTGCAACCGCGCGCCGTGCATCCGGCGCAGGCGGTGGTGGTGAAGACCCTGGTCGACGAAGTGGCCGGCTACGACACCGGCGGCTACGAGTACTACCCGATCGCCGGCGACTTCCCGCAGCGCGCCATGACTCCGCTCTACGCGCGCATCTTCGCCCGCGACGTCGGCGAGTTCGACGACTTCGTGCGCCACCCCGGCCAGGAGTTCGCCCTGGTCATGTCCGGGCGCGTGCGCATCCAGTTCGAGAACGGCGAGTCGGTGAGTATCGGCCCGCGCGAGACAGCCTACTTCGACAGCAGCGTCGGCCACCTGTACCTGAACGACGGCGAGGCCGACGAGGCGCAGGTGATGGTGGTGATGTCCGAGCGCTAGGGCCTGCCAACCGACAGAGGGGGGCGATGCCTCTTGCGTAGGAGCTCGCCATGCGTGCGAATCGCGGGCGTGGCCCGCTCCTACGGGAGAAACGCTGTGCTTCGGGTCAGACCAGGCAGGCCATGGGCGATACGGCCTGGGCGTCGAGCAGCGCCATGAACGCCCGCGCGGCGTTCGACAGGGTGCGCTCGGTGTGCAGGATGTAGCCCAGCTGGCGGCTCAGCTGGATGTCCTGCAGCGGCAGGCGCGCCACGGTTTCGTCGAGCATGGTGCGCGGCAGCACGCTCCAGGCCAGGCCGATGGAAACCATCATCTTGATCGTCTCCATGTAGTTGGTGCTCATGCCGATGTTCGGTGTCAGGCCTTCGGCCTCGAACATACGCCGCACGATGTGGTGGGTGAAGGTGTTGCCGCCGGGGAATACGGCCGGGTGCCGCGCCACGTCGGCGAGGAACACCGTGCCCTGCATGGCCAGCGGGTGCTCGGGAGCGGCGACGAAGTCCAGCGGGTCGTCCCACACCGGCACGGCGCGGACCGGCTCGGCGGTTTCCGGGGCCAGGGTGATCACCGCCAGCTCGGCGCGGCCATGGAGGATTTCCTCATAGGCCACCTCCGAGTCGCAGAACTGAATGTCCAGGGCCACCTGCGGGTGCGCCTTGGTGAAGGCGCGCAGCAGCGGCGGCAGGCGGTGCAGGCCGATGTGGTGGCTGGTGGCGAGCACCAGGCGGCCGCTGATCTCGCCGCTGAGATTGGTCAGCGCGCGCCGCGTGTCGTCGAGCACGTTGAGGATCTGGTAGGCGCGCGGCAGTAGCGCGCGGCCGGCTTCGGTCAGGCTCACCTCGCGGCCGACCCGGTCGAACAGGCGCACACCGAGCTGGCTTTCCAGGGCGGCGATGCGCTTACTCACCGCTGGCTGAGTCAGGTGCAGGCGTTCCCCGGCTTCGGAGAAGCTGCCGGACTCGGCGATGGCGAGGAAGGTATTGAGGCTGGTCAGGTCCATCGGGGGCTGGCTCCGGGAGGCGGGCGAGGGCGGCGCGGAAATTTATAACGCACTCGCATTCCTCCTGGGAATCCTTTGAATAAAAAATATGAATTTGAGTTATTCGTGGCCAGCCCATAGCATCATCCCCACAAGCCCAAGGGGCATAGAAAGACGCTGATGAGGATTCTCTGATGGCCGGCAAGACGCTCTACGACAAACTCTGGGAAATGCACGAAGTGAAGCGCCGCGACGACGGCTCCTCGCTGATCTACATCGACCGCCACATCCTCCACGAAGTGACCTCGCCCCAGGCCTTCGAAGGGCTGCGCCTGGCCGGCCGCAAGCCGTGGCGCATCGACGCCAACATCGCCACCCCGGACCACAACGTGCCGACCACCCGCGCCGAGCGCCAGGGCGGCCTGCAGGCGATTGCCGACGAGGTCTCGCGCATCCAGGTCATGACCCTGGACGAGAACTGCGACGACTTCGGCATCCTCGAATTCAAGATGAACGACGTGCGCCAGGGCATCGTCCACGTGGTCGGCCCGGAGCAGGGCGCGACCCTGCCGGGCATGACCGTGGTCTGCGGCGACTCGCACACCTCCACCCACGGCGCCTTCGGTGCGCTGGCCCACGGCATCGGCACCTCCGAGGTCGAGCACGTGCTCGCCACCCAGTGCCTGGTGGCCAAGAAGATGAAGAACATGCAGGTGCGCGTGGAGGGCCAATTGCCCTTCGGCGTGACCGCCAAGGACATCGTCCTCGCGGTGATCGGCAAGATCGGCACCGCCGGCGGCAACGGCCACGCGCTGGAGTTCGCCGGCAGCGCCATCCGCGACCTGTCCATGGAAGGCCGCATGACCATCTGCAACATGTCCATCGAAGCCGGTGCGCGCGTTGGCATGGTGGCCTGCGACGAGAAGACCGTCGCCTACGTCAAGGGCCGCCCGTTCGCACCCCAGGGCAGCGACTGGGACAAGGCCGTGGAAGCCTGGAGCGACCTGGTGTCCGACGCCGACGCGCACTTCGACACCATCGTCGAGCTGCGTGCTGAGGACATCAAGCCGCAGGTCAGCTGGGGCACCTCCCCGGAGATGGTCCTGGCCGTCGACCAGAACGTGCCGGACCCGGCCGTCGAGGCCGATCCGGTCAAGCGCGACTCCATCGTCCGCGCTCTCAAGTACATGGGCCTGAACGCCAACCAGGCGATCACCGACATCCAGCTGGACCGCGTGTTCATCGGCTCCTGCACCAACTCGCGGATCGAAGACCTGCGCGCCGCCGCCGCCGTGGCCAAGGGCCGCAAGGTCGCCGCCACCGTCAAGCAGGCGCTGGTCGTCCCCGGCTCGGGCCTGGTGAAAGCGCAGGCCGAACAGGAAGGCCTGGACAAGATCTTCCTCGAGGCCGGCTTCGAGTGGCGTGAACCGGGCTGCTCCATGTGCCTGGCGATGAACCCGGATCGCCTGGAGAGCGGCGAGCATTGCGCGTCGACCTCCAACCGCAACTTCGAAGGCCGCCAGGGCGCCGGTGGGCGTACCCACCTGGTCAGCCCGGCGATGGCCGCCGCCGCCGCGGTGACCGGTCGCTTCATCGACGTTCGTGAATTGATGCAGGCCTGAGGAAAACCGAGATGAAAGCCTTTACCCAGCACACCGGTCTCGTCGCGCCGCTCGACCGCGCCAACGTCGACACCGACCAGATCATTCCCAAGCAATTCCTCAAGTCGATCAAGCGCACCGGCTTCGGCCCGAACCTGTTCGACGAGTGGCGTTACCTGGATGTCGGCCAGCCGAACCAGGACAACTCCAAGCGCCCGGTGAACAAGGACTTCGTCCTCAACTTCCCGCGCTTCCAGGGCGCCAGCGTGCTCCTGGCCCGCGAGAACTTCGGTTGCGGCTCCTCCCGCGAGCACGCGCCCTGGGCCCTGGACGAGTACGGTTTCCGCACCGTGATCGCGCCGAGCTTCGCCGACATCTTCTTCAACAACAGCTTCAAGAACGGCCTGCTGCCGATCATCCTGAAGGACGAAGAAGTCGACGAGCTGTTCCAGCAGTGCGAAGCCACCGAGGGTTACCAGCTGACCGTCGACCTCGCCGCGCAGACCGTGACCCGCCCGGACGGCAAGCAGTACCACTTCGAGGTGGACGCCTTCCGCAAGCACTGCCTGCTCAACGGCCTGGACGATATCGGCCTGACCCTGCAGGCCGCGGATGCCATCCGTGACTTCGAAGCCGGCTACAAACAGCGCCAACCCTGGTTGTTCCGCGACGCCTGAGGGCGTCGCAGCACCCCGCGAACGGAGAGAATCATGACCCAGAGTCGCCACGAAGCCGTGGTCGAGCGCCAGTTCGGCGCCCAGGCCAACGCCTACCTGACCAGCGCCGTACACGCCCAGGGCGAGGAATTCGCCCTGCTGCGCGAGCGACTGTCGGCGAGCAGCGGCGCCCGCGTGCTGGACCTGGGTTGCGGGGCGGGGCACGTGAGCTTCCAGGTCGCGCCGCTGGCCGGCGAGGTGGTGGCCTACGACCTGTCCCAGCAGATGCTCGACGTGGTGGCCTCGGCCGCCGCCGAACGCGGCCTGGGCAATATCCGTACGCGCCAGGGCGTGGCCGAGCGCCTGCCGTTCGAGGACGGCGAGTTCGACTTCGTCTTCAGCCGCTACTCGGCGCACCACTGGCGCGACGTAGGCCAGGCCCTGCGCGAAGTGCGCCGGGTGCTGACACCTGGCGGCGTGGCCTGCTTCATCGACGTGGCGGCCCCCGGGCTGCCGCTGCTCGACACCCACCTGCAGGCGGTCGAGCTGCTGCGCGACACCAGCCATGTGCGCGACTACTCGCCGTCCGAGTGGGCGCGCCTGGTCGGCGAGGCGGGGCTTGCGGTCACCGGTTGCAGCCGCCAGCGCCTGCGCCTGGAGTTCACCTCCTGGGTCGAGCGCATGCGCACGCCGGACGTGATGCGCCAGGCCATTCGCGCCCTGCAGCTTTCCGTGGGTGACGAGGTGCGCGAATATTTCGAGATCGACGCCGAGGGCTCCTTCAGCACTGACGTACTGGTGCTCTGGGCCGAGCGTTGAACAACCTTCTGACCGCTCCGGGTGGCGCGAGCCGCCCGGAGCGTTACGTTATTTGCCAAGGGGCATAGGAAAGATGAGCAAGCAGATTCTGGTTCTCCCCGGTGACGGTATCGGCCCGGAAATCATGGCCGAGGCGGTCAAGGTCCTGGAACTGGCCAACGACAAGTTCCAGCTGGGCTTCGAACTGACCGAGGACGTCATCGGCGGCGCCGCCATCGACAAGCACGGCGTGCCGCTGGCCGACGAGACCCTGGAGCGCGCGCGCGCGGCCGACGCCGTGCTGCTGGGCGCCGTGGGCGGGCCGAAGTGGGACAAGATCGAGCGCGACATCCGCCCCGAGCGCGGCCTGCTGAAGATCCGCTCGCAACTGGGCCTGTTCGCCAACCTGCGCCCGGCGATCCTCTACCCGCAACTGGCCGACGCTTCCAGCCTGAAGCCGGAAATCGTCGCCGGCCTGGACATCCTCATCGTCCGCGAGCTGACCGGCGGCATCTACTTCGGCGCCCCGCGCGGCACCCGCGAGCTGGAGAACGGCGAGCGCCAGTCCTACGACACCCTGCCGTACAGCGAGAGCGAAATCCGTCGCATCGCCCGCGTCGGCTTCGACATGGCCCGCGTGCGCGGCAAGAAGCTGTGCTCGGTGGACAAGGCCAACGTCCTGGCTTCCAGCCAGCTGTGGCGCGAGATCGTCGAAGACGTGGCGAAGGACTACGCGGATGTCGAGCTGAGCCACATGTACGTCGACAACGCCGCCATGCAGCTGGTGCGCGCGCCCAAGCAGTTCGACGTGATGGTCACCGACAACATGTTCGGCGACATCCTGTCGGATGAAGCTTCCATGCTCACCGGTTCCATCGGCATGCTGCCCTCCGCCTCGCTGGACGCGAACAACAAGGGCATGTACGAGCCGTGCCACGGCTCGGCGCCGGACATTGCAGGCAAAGGCATCGCCAACCCGCTGGCGACCATCCTCTCGGTGTCGATGATGCTGCGTTACAGCTTCAACCAGGGCGCTGCCGCGGACGCCATCGAGAAGGCCGTGAGCCAGGTCCTCGACCAGGGCCTGCGCACCGGTGACATCTGGTCCGAAGGCTGCAAGAAAGTCGGAACCCGCGAAATGGGCGATGCGGTAGTCGCCGCGCTGCGGAATCTGTAATCTCTCCGGTTCGCCCGCCCCCGGGCACCCGAAAACACGGGCGGGGGCGGCGGTCCACTACTTATTCGAAGGTGTAGTAGCGATGAAGCGTGTAGGTCTGATCGGTTGGCGTGGCATGGTAGGTTCGGTGCTCATGCAGCGCATGCTGGAGGAGCGGGACTTCGACCTGATCGAGCCGGTTTTCTTCACCACTTCCAACGTCGGTGGCGAAGGCCCGTTGATCGGCAAGGACATCGCTACCCTCAAGGACGCCTACAGCATCGAGGAACTCAAGACCCTCGACGTCATCCTGACCTGCCAGGGCGGCGACTACACCAGTGAAGTCTTCCCCAAGCTGCGCGAAGCCGGCTGGCAGGGCTACTGGATCGACGCCGCCTCCAGCCTGCGCATGCAGGACGACGCGGTGATCGTCCTCGACCCGGTGAACCGTCGCGTCATCGACCAGTCGCTGGACGCCGGCACCAAGAACTACATCGGCGGCAACTGCACCGTCAGCCTGATGCTGATGGCCCTCGGCGGCCTGTTCGAAGCCGGCCTGGTCGAGTGGATGAGCGCCATGACCTACCAGGCCGCCTCCGGCGCCGGCGCGCAGAACATGCGCGAGCTGATCAAGCAGATGGGCACGATCCACGCGTCGGTCGCCGATGACCTGGCCAACCCGTCCAGCGCCATCCTCGACATCGACCGCAAGGTCGCCGAGAGCATCCGCAGCGAAGGCTTCCCCACCGAGAACTTCGGCGCGCCGCTGGCCGGCAGCCTGATCCCGTGGATCGACAAGGAACTGCCCAACGGCCAGAGCCGCGAAGAGTGGAAGGGCCAGGCCGAGACCAACAAGATCCTCGGTCGCTTCAAGAGCCCGATCCCGGTGGACGGCATCTGCGTGCGCATCGGCGCCATGCGCTGCCACAGCCAGGCGCTGACCATCAAGCTGAACAAGGACGTGCCGATGGCCGACATCGAGGGCCTGATCAGCCAGCACAACCCCTGGGTCAAGCTGATCCCCAACCAGCGCGAGATCAGCATGCGCGAACTGACCCCGGCCGCCGTCACCGGCACCCTGAGCGTCCCGGTCGGCCGCCTGCGCAAGCTCAACATGGGCTCGCAGTACCTCGGCGCCTTCACCGTCGGCGACCAACTGCTGTGGGGCGCGGCCGAGCCGCTGCGGCGCATGCTGCGCATCCTGCTGGAGCGCTGATAGCGACACCCCCGAAGACGCCGGCCCAGTGCCGGCGTCTTGCTTTGCGCGGGTGGAAAAGGTCGATCACTCGACAGAACGGAAAACTCGTCCGCGCGCGTATCGCTTTCTGTGACGGAGCGCGGGCTGGCCGTGGCCGCGCGCTGCTTATCCTCGCAG
>NZ_JARJLT010000201.1 GCF_029335315.1 Pseudomonas citronellolis | reverse complement strand
AAGGGAAGGGAAGGGAAGGGGCCAGCCCCTCCCCCTAGCAGAGGGTGACTGCAAGGTCGATCAGCGGCGAGAGCGCGAGGTGGAACCGACAGTCAAGGCAACGATGAGCTTCCGCACACGTACCGGCAGGAGACGGCGACTAACCCCTTCAGGCACGAGCACCTCGCTCAGGACATAGCGAATGATCATTTCGCAGACCAGCTCCCTGTCGATCTTGATGCCTAGCCGGGCATCCCACTCATCGAACACGATCCCAAGCAGGTCCTGAAAGCGCACGATGGAATCATGGAATATCCGTCGGAAGAAACCCAGGGCGTAGTCGGGCGCCACCACAAGCAGACGTCGGGCGCGGCTCTGCTCAAGGTAATTATCCAGGTAGACAATCAGCGCATTCAAACGCGCGTCGGGGTCGGCAATATCCCCCAGCGCCAATGCCAGCGACTCATGGAAGCTGTCCCGCTTGTGACGAGAGAAGGTATCCAGCAAGTCTTCTTGGGAGGAGAAGTAGCGATAGAACGTCCCCCGGGACACCCCAGCCACCTGGCAAACATCCAGGATCGATATCCGATCTGCACCGGAACGCAGCACCACCTCCTCGGTGGCAGACAGGATATTCGTAACGGTCTCCTCGGAGCGCTTGTTGGGTCTTACTTTGCCATTCGCCGACGAAGCAACACCGTTTTTCTGAACAGGCCTTTTCGTTACGGCAGCAGGTTTCTCCGCCGGACTGGCCTTCTTTCTGACGGGCTTGTCACTCGCGCCCTTGCTCGATCTGGTGGCTTTCGAAGTCATTGACAAGGATTCTCATGGGATAAATGAGCGCAATTCTAGCACAAGATATAGGCATTATTAGCAAAATCTGTCCAAATTTTAACTGGAGACATCTGTAAAATTTGAATCTAGAATGGCATTCTCTCTTCAAAATAAAATCGCCTGCCCGCACCAGGACAGGCTCCAAGGAGATCGAGACATGAACGGCACAGGCCATCCGGACACCTGGTCCATGGGGGAACGAGACACTGTCATCGCAGCGCTTGAACGAGCGACAGCGAAGCATCCAGACCGAGTCCTACTGGATTTCAGCGGAAAGTTATACACATATTCTGAAGTCGACTCGATTTCCACGCGCATGGCCCACGCACTCTCGAACCTCGGCGTACGACCAGGCGAGACCGTACTGACAATGCTGGATAACAACATCGACGCAGTCGTGTGCTGGCTGGCGATCAACAAGCTGCGTGCAGTTAGCGTTCCGATAAACACCGCGCTCAAAGGCGAGTTCCTCCGTCACCAGATCGCTGACACCGGAACCCATCTGGTCATCTGCGAAGCGGACTACCTGCCACGCATCACTTCGCTGGCCGAGCAGCTCACTAACGTCACCCGGATTCTTTGCCGGGGTGACTTCATTGCTCCGAAGGACTGCCGCATTCCTATCGCCGCTTTGGATGAACACCGTGGCAATGACGACACACCTCTGAGCGTCAAGCCGGAACCTTCCGACTTGGCTTGTCTGATCTATACCTCTGGCACCACCGGCCCCTCAAAAGGCTGCATGATCAGTTACAACTTCATGTGCAACCTGGCGCGCCTGCAGCTGCGAGCCGGTCCGGCCAACGAAAACGACGTTACCATCACGCCCCTGCCGCTGTTCCACATGAACGCCTTGTGCGTCAGCATCATCGCCAGCATCCTGGTTGGTGCGCGGGCAGCGATCCTGCCGCGCTTCTCGGTCTCCAATTTCTGGCAGGAAGTCGAACGTTCCGGCGCGACTATTGCCTCCATCCTCGGCGGAATGGGTGGTCTGCTAGCTCACGCCCCTGACAACGAAGCGATGAGGCGCTGCCATGGTCAGATCCATACTGCCCGCGGCAACCCCTATACCGAGGAAACCAAGAAAATCTGGCGCGAACGCTTCGGCAGCAAACTGGTCGGCGGAAACGGCTACGGCCTCACCGAGGCTTGCGTAGTCACCTCTCTGGCCGCTGGCGAATACGCAGCGCCCGGCTCGTCCGGCAAGCGCATCCCAGACTTCGACGTGCGGATCGTCGATGACAATGATCAAGAGCTGCCCGCCAACACTCCCGGCGAAATTGTCGTACGCCCATTGCGCCCAGACATCATGTTCCAGGGCTACTGGAATCGCCCCGAAGATACCCTGAAGCTAATGCGCAACATGTGGTTCCACACCGGCGACATCGGTAAGTTCGACGACGAAGGCTTCTTCTATTTCGTCGATCGCAAGAAGGATTACCTGCGCCGCCGTGGTGAAAATATCTCCAGCTTCGAGATGGAAGCCGCCTTTGCTGTGCACCCGGCCCTGGCCGAGGTTGCCGTGCATGCCGTGCCGTCCGACAAAGGCGAGGACGACGTCAAGGTGACCGCAGTGCTACATGAAGGGGCCTGCTTGACTCCGGAAGAGCTGTTCAACTGGGCTGTCGAATCGGTCCCCTACTACGCCCTGCCCCGCTATATTGAGTTCCGCACCAACCTGCCGAAGAATCCGCAGGGGCGCGTGCTGAAGTATGAGCTGCGCGAAGAAGGCAAGACAGCCGACACCTGGGACCTGGAAGACACTGAGATCAAGGTTGCCAAGCGCTGACCCACCCTGCAGCCCCGGCCTTGCTTTTGGGCTGGCCGGGGCTCGCTATCCATCCACTCGACAGCACCAGCTTGCAGCTCACCCTGAGTGACCTCGCCGCCGTGTTACAGAAAAAAGCGCGGCGGCATTAGCCGCGCTCGATACCCCCGTCAGTACTCGCGCACAGGTACGGTGGCCGGTCGGGAATTGTAGCCGGGGAGGTGCAGCCCGCCATCGACATGGAGAGTCTCGCCGGTGACGAAGCGCGACATCTCAGAAGCCAGAAACACCACGACTGGCCCAATGTCTTCCTCCGGCTCCCCGCAACGCCCTAGCGGGCGCAGGGCGGCGGAACGTTCGGCAAACCCTGGGTTCTCCGCCGCCAGCTTATGGAAGGTCGCCCCCATGGCAGTAGGCGCGATGGCATTCACACGAATGTTGAAGCGTCCCCATTCCGAGGCCGCACTGCGGGTCAAGCCGACGACCCCCGCCTTCGCTGCGTTGTAGTCACCATGCAACCAGGCACCGACCTCGGTGTCGATGGAGTAAAAGTTGATGATCTTGCCGCCGCCGCGCGCGCGCATGTGCGGCAGCGCAGCCTTCATCGACCACCAAGCGGCCCACAAGGTGGAGTCGAGGGTCCGAGCTAGCATCTCGTCGGTCTTCTCCTCCAGCAGCACATTGGGCGTGGGGGCGAACGCATTGTTGACCAGAATGTCCAGCCCTCCGAAACGCTCCACTGTCACCCGGATAGCCGCCTCGATATCCACCTTGCTGGTCACGTCGGTCTTGATGAAAACCGCGCGAGCGCCAAGCGCCAGCAACTCGTCTTCCACAGCCTTGCCGGAGGTTTCGTCCAGCTCGGCTATCACGACCGCGGCGCCGGCCTTGGCAAAGCTCAACGCCACGCCGCGGCCAATACCGCCACCAGCTCCAGTCACCAGCGCTATCTGCTCGTGCAATAGCTTCATAATGAATTCCTTCTTGTTTTTAGATGAACACTTTTAAGTATACTGTTCAAATATACTTCAATCCGCAAGACCAGGCACCTGCGGAAACCAACGCAAGGAAAAAACGATGACCAACATGTTCCGCCGCCGAGTGGAAATCGTCTCTACGCCACAGGATGCAACACGAGAGGTACGGGCCGCTCTTGAGGACGATTTCCATCACTTCCGCGTCTGGCTACGCCATAGTGACGGCATGGTACGCGAGATCGGCGGGGAGGCCGTGCGCTACCCCTACTCCGCCTGCCCACAAGCGTCCGGCCAGTTGGAACAACTGATAGGCATGCCACTCAGCCATATCGCCCATTCAGTGACCCGGCAGACCGATGCCCAGCATCAATGCACACACCTGCTAGACCTTGCCGGCCTAGCCATCGCCAACGCGGCCCGTGGAACGCTCCGCCGATGCTACGATGTCCAGGTACCGGACCGCGTCGACGAACACACGACACCGGTACTACTTCGTGATGGCAGGCTCCTGCTGAGCTGGGACGTACGAGGCTCGATCATCCAAGGGCCAGCGCCCTACTGTGGGGTAAACCTGCGCAAAGGAATGGCTCGCTGGGCCCTTAGCCACCTTCCCGAAGAGGATGCGGAAGCTGCGCTGCTGCTACGCCGGTGTACCCAGATCTCACTTGGCCGTCAGCATCCATTAGACTCCCAGGTCCATGCATCCAGCACCAGTCTCTGCTTTAGCCAGCAGCCGGCACGGGCTGCGCAGGCCCTGCGGATCAAGGGTTCAACGTGGGATTTCAGCGACACGTCAGCACGTCTATGCTCGGGCGACCAAGACTGGCTAGCCGGAGAGTAACCAGCCGGCCACTCCCCCCTTTCCCCTCAGGAGAAGGGATAAGCCAAACTGGACGCAACAAAACTCCGACACAACGTGACGCCGGCTTCGGCAGATAACGTGCACTCCGAAAACGTCAGTCTGCCCCGCCAAGACAGGGCCAACATAAAAGAACCCCGGCACCGGGATAACTCGCTCCGGCACCGAGGTTCACAACAGCATTGAGCGCCCCTTCAAAGAATGGAGCGCCAGGTTAGGGGCGTCAGAGGAACACTGCGAGGTTCGGCGTGCCCAACACGGCCTGGTCAAGAATGACCTCACGGCGCGCCAGCTTGAAACCCTCATCAGTCACACGCAACACATCCCGGCGCTCACCACTTATGATGTCGACATGGTGGTCCTTGAAGCGATTGCGGGTTAACAGTAAGTAGCTGGTCACCACGAATTCGTTGGACTTTTCGGTCTCCTCGACGAAGACGTTGGTCACCAGACGTCGGGTGCGCGAGGGCGGATCCTCCGCCCACGCACTCTTGCCGGACAGCCGCAGAATTCGCCCCATGATCGAGCGGTAGTCGTCATGGTAATGCTGCACGGTACGCACGATGGTGGTGGACAACTCCGACTGCAGGCGGGTGTGGCGAAGCGGTACGGTATAGACGAGGTCTGGGGCCAAGCGTGCGCCCCACTCCTGCAGACGAATCTGATCCAACAAGGTCGCCTCCTCATAGAGGAAGGTCACCACCTGGTTGTAGATATCCGAACCTACCGAGACGCGCTTGATGCCGACGGGCGATCCCGGCTGGATCTGATCGACACCGCGCTCTTGTACTTGGGCCATGGGTAACTCCTGAAATGTGTGGTTTTGCCTGGAACGACGCGACGATCAGCCCTCCGCCGTCATCAGTTCATGCCAGTACAACCACCAATGCCACTGGGTGTCGTCCTTGGTGAAGCCCTCGTTGACGATGCCCGGCCCTGGCCAGCCCGCAGGCGCGCCGGTCTCATAGCAGGCTTGGTACTTGAGGGTCATCTGGCGGCCCATCGCGCCCTTGGCAGCCAGGGTCATGTGCGGCCAAGTGTCGGAGTCATCCTGCTCGACCATCCCGGAGGTACCGAATAGCTGGATAGTCTGCTTGAGCATCTTCTCGCGCAGTTCTGCCGGCGCGTCCTTCTCGGCGAAGATCCAGTTGACGAACTCGAGCTTGTCGGGCCCCTGAGGCACATAGGCGTGCATGGTCATGGAACCAACCACCGATCCATCCGGCTGCGGGATATAGACGAACCCGAACAGTATGTTCGGGAACATTCCCCCGACCTGCGGCGGCATGCTGGTCAGTACCTTGAGCTGCTCCTCGCTGAGATTGCGCGCCAGTTGCTCAACCATCTCACGCGTCATCCCGGCCGGCGGCAAGGCGTTCAGCTTCTCCTGTACCGACAGTTCCGCAGGATCGAGACCGGTAAGGCGTTTTATTTTGCGGGCCAGGTCAATGCAGCGAAGAGCATGGCCGTGCGGCGAACTGACCTCTACCCCGATCATCTCTGGACTGAGGTCGGCGCCTTCACCTTCACCGTCGCCTTTCTTCGCATAGTTACCGACCTCGCCCAGCCAGCGGTGCAGGGTCAGTGTATGGAAGCCATCGGCGGCGGACTGCTCACCAGCGGTCTTCCAGTTGGCGTTGACAATGAAGCGCTGCGGCGGACCGAGCACTTCCATGCCCTTGTCAGAACGGCAGAACAGCATGTCGTAATACCACTTGGCGTCGCCGAGGAACTCATCGAAGGAGGGGCCGTCGATGTTCCAAGTGGCGAAGATCAGCCCACCATAGAGCGTGACCCGAGCCTTCTTCAGGCCAAGCGCCTCCTTTGGCAAGATCTTGCCATGCATACATTCGCGCTCCACCGGCGAGCCGATGAAGTCACCGTTGGGACGGAACGCCCAGCCGTGGTAGATGCACTTGTGGATTTGCGTGTTGCCGCAGTCGGCGGTACTGATGCGCATGCCGCGGTGGGGACATACGTTGAGGTTTACATAAACCTCTCCCTCCTTGCCACGGGCGACAATCACCGAGTCGGAACCCATGTCGCGCACAACAAAGTCGCCGGAGTTGGGAATCTCGGACTCATGGCCGAGGAACACCCAGATCTTGCCGAAGATCTTCTCCATCTCCAACTCGTAGATCTCGCGGTCCGACAACACGCGCATCTGGACTTCGCGGGTATCGGGGAAGATAAGGTCGGAAACCTTGGTTCCGTCGGACAATACAGGACTTGTTCTTGTTAGCATGATTGCCTCCTGATCAGGGCACTACGGCGAATAAAAGCCTCGGCAGAATATAAGACACTTTTAATAAAAATGTACATATAAAGCGCAAGACAAAATACTGGGATATGACGTGCCAACAGAGCTGCGGCTTGAGACACATCAGCCCCCCCTTTGCTCCGCGCACCCCACCCGGGTGCGCAGCACACCAATTCCCTCCACAGCCAGTTCGACCAGATCGCCAGGATTCAGATAGCGCAATTGCTCCAGGCCACAGCCGTTGCCGACCGTGCCGGAGCCGAGGAACTCCCCGGGATAGAGCGTTTCCGAACGCGACACATGGGCGATGACGTCCTCGAAGGACCAGCGCATATCACGAGTGTTGCCACGCCCCCACTCCTCGCCGTTCACCTTCGCGACCATTTCCAGATCGTAGGGGTCGCCCAACTCATCAGCCGTCACCAGGCATGGCCCCATGATGTTCGCCGTATCGAAGTCCTTGCTCTTGGCTGGGCCAAGCATGCCGGGCATCTCCGCAGCCTGGGCGTCGCGGGCGCTCATATCGTTGAAGATGGTGTAGCCGACGATGTGCGAGCGAGCTGCATCGCGACTGATGTCCTTACCACGCTTGCCGATGTAGCAGCCGAACTCCAGCTCGAAGTCGAGTGCCTTGCTGAAACTCGGCCATTGGAATTCGTCGTCAGTACCGATGACCGCGAAGCGGTTGCATTTGTAGTAGATGGGTTGGCGGTTGAAGGTTTCGATGACGCGCTCGTCGGCACGTGCATTCATCGCTTTGAGCGTAGCCTCAGGGTCTGGCGTCCGCAGCGCGCGAGCCCGGCGTGCTGCGGCAAAGCTCTGCCGCAGGTGTAGCTCGAAACAGGAGCAGTCGCGCATTTGCGGCGGCGGCTGAATCGGTGCGTGCAGCTTCACCGCCGCCCGGGCACGCACAGCTCTTGCAGGAACCAGCTCCACCATCGAACGGGCAAGAGCCAACCCCTCCTCTCCGGCCTCGACCAGCGCCAGCACGCTGGCCAACTCGGGACGCTCATTTCCATACCGGACCTGGCAGGCGGCCTGTAGGTCCAGGACGATCTGGTCGTGCTCCAGCAAGGCACCGGCACGTGCGCCCCTGTTGCCGTCGGTAAAGGTTACCAATCTCATGACTTTTGTACTCCAGTCGAAGAGCAGCAGAAGGTCACGGGCGTCATACCCGACCAGATACGGGCAGGCAGGCACCCGTGATAGGTGTGGCGTCGTCCGAGAGCAGGAACGCAATCACTCTGGCCAAAGCTCCCGGCGTTACCCAACGACTGGCATCGGCGTCCGGCATGGCTGCGCGATTCGCTGGGGTGTCGATGATGCTTGGCAGTACAGCATTGACGGTGACCCCACGGTCTTTTAACTCTTCAGCCAGCGCCTCAGTGAGGCGTGCCACTCCGGATTTAGAGGCGGCATACGCGCCCATGCCCAGGCCCGCCTTCAGGGATGCTAGAGCACCAATGTTGACGATGCGTCCGGATGCGGCAGCAAGCAAATAGGGCAGCGCAGCCTGGCTGCTGACTAGAGCCGTACGAAGGTTGATCTGATACAGGCGATCCCAAGTATCCAAAGCACCATCCTCGAATGATTCCCAGGCGAACCCGCCAGCGACGTTGACTAGGCCGTCGAGATGTCCGAAGCGCTCCACCACCCGGGCCACGGCAAACCGCGCCGACTCGGCAGAGGTCAGGTCGACGCCGCCCAAGGGCAGAACCCCAGAAACATCGCCCAGACTAGCTGGAACTTCGGTGCGATCGAGCAGAGCAACCTGCGCACCGCGCTCCAGCAGCAGGCGGCCCACGGCCCCGCCGAGGGCACCGAAGCCGCCGGTGACGATGATTGTCTTGTCTTGCAAAGGCCGGGACATGGCAAAAGGATCCTCTTGTTGTTAGATGGCGAGCTATATGGCTAGCGCATAGCCCCGCACAAATATATGACACTTTTAAAAAATATGTGCAATTATTAGCACGCATACACCCAAACCAGTGCTCTCAGGTTGCGCGAATGATCAGAAAACTGCCCGCCCTCAACGCTGATAACCGCGCCTTCTGGCAAGGTGGCGAGCACGGTCGACTGTTGATCCACCACTGTCATGGCTGCACGCACTATTTCCACCCGCCCGGGCCAATCTGCCCCCGCTGCGCGAGCCTGGACGTCGCACCTCGTGCGGTATCAGGAAAAGGCAAGGTGCTGAGCTACACCCTCAACTACCAGCCTTGGGTCGCTGACCTGGAAGTGCCCTACGCCGTCGCCATCATCGAGCTGGTCGAGCAGCAGGGCCTGCGTTTCGTCAGCAATGTAATTGGGATGGACCCGCTCCAAGTGCGGATCGACATGCCTGTACGGGTCAGCTTCCTCCACGTCGAGGATGTCTGGCTCCCTCTGTTCGAGAAGGATCAATGATGCTCCCTCATCGCTACGAAAAAGAGGTCGCCATCACTGGCATCGGTCAGTCCGAGGTGGCCCGACCTTCCAGCAAGTCGGCCATGCGACTGACCCTTGATGCCTGCCTGGAAGCCATTGCCGATGCTGGCCTGGAGCGCCATGAGATCGACGGCGTCGCCTGCTGGCCGGGCGACAACAACAATGGCGATCCCTTCTCGCCGGTCGGCCCCAGCGCCCTGAAAAGCGCCTTGGGGTTGAACGTCAATTGGTTCGGCGCCGGCTACGAGGGGCCCGGCCCATTGGCCGGGGTGATCAACGGAACGATGGCCATCGCCGCCGGTCTTTGCCGCCACGTCCTGGTTTTCCGTACCATCACCGAGGCTTCGGCGCGCCAGCACAACAAGCAGGCGGGAGCGCTGACCAACAAGACCCAGGGACGTGATAGCAGCTACGCCTGGCAATGGCTGACGCCCTTCAATGTCATGTCCGGCATCAACCTGATGGCCCTCTACGCGCAGCGCCATTTCCACGACTATGGCACGCGCCCCGAACAGCTCGCGCAGATCGCGTTGACCTGCCGGCGCAATGCTGCGCGCAATCCTAAGGCCATCTACCGCACACCGATGACGATGGACGACTATTTGCAATCGCGGATGATCTCCACGCCCCTACGCATGTACGACTGTGACGTGCATTGCGATGCCTCCACCGCCATCGTCCTGTCGCGCCGCGATGCCGCACGGGACACGCGCAATACTCCGATTCGCATAGAGGCCATCGGTGCCGCACTGAACCAGCCGTGGTCCTGGGACCAGATCTCCCTGACTGAGATGGCAGCCTTCGACGTTGCCCGGATGATGTGGGCGCGCACCGACTACACGCCGGCTGATGTCGGCTCGGCTCAACTCTACGACGGCTTTTCGATCCTCACCATGATCTGGCTGGAAGCCCTGGGTCTGTGCCCGGTGGGACAAAGCGGCGCCTTTGTTGAAGGCGGAGGGAGGATCGCCCTGGACGGCGAGCTGCCACTCAATACCAACGGTGGCCAACTGTCCGGAGGACGCACCCACGGCCTGGGCTATGTCCACGAAGCATGTCTGCAGTTATGGGGACGCGCACGAGGACGCCAGACTGCTCCGCATTCACTCTCTGTGGTGGCCGCCGGCGGCGGCCCATTGGGCGGCAGCCTGCTGCTGGCCCGTGACTGACACGGCCACCAGCAAGAGATCAGAACAGAATACCCGCCAGTTCGGCACAGAACTCGATCAGCTCGGCAGCCAGTTCGCCAACCCCCTCGTCGTCTCGCTGGCCGCGGAACATCACGGCGGAGACAGTGAAATCGATAGTGCCCTCAGGGGAATACACTGGCGCAGCGACTGCCTGGATACCAACCGAGAAATACCCATCGTCCACTGCCCAACCCCGTTCCGCGGCTAGGTGAACCTCCTCGCGATAGATCTCGATTGGCAAGGGACGCGCCCAGCGTATCCGATGGTAGACATCCTCGAATGCCGGCGTGTCCAGGTCCAACTGGGTCGAGAACAGCCGACCGCTGGCGCCCATCAGCATCGGAAAGCGCTGCCCCTCGGCCATGTCGATGCGCACATCGGCAGGACTGGCCGCCGAGCTGACGATGACTATACGATCCGCCCCCATGCGCCGCCAAAGGGTGATGGTTACCTGCATGCGCGCTGCGAATTCCTGTAGCAGCGGCTTAACCAATTGCACACGCTGCCCTTGGGTAACCAGTTGCCCAACCAGGCGGGCCAGTCCCAGGCCGGCCGAATAGCGCTTGGACATCGGGTTGAAATCGATCACATCTTCCATGAACAAGGTACGCAAGATATTGAAGCAGGTGCTGGGGTTGATCGACAGGCGCCGGGCGATGTCCACCGAACGCTCCGGCGCCCCGCTTTGACTCAAATGGCGGAGAATGCGAATCGCGTTAGCGACCGGTTTCACCGTGACGCTGGCACCCTTGCGACTACTGCCTGCTTCCGTGAGCTCTGGGCTTTCCATAGGAGCGTTCTCTATTATTTTCAGCCGATCAATTCTATAACGAGAACACTATCGGCCAGCAAATTTAATATAGAGATTTCTAGACACCCTTTACCGGTGCTTGATTGATATAGCGTCGGATCGATCGGTCCTCGCGAAAAGGCGAAAGCAATACTGCCTGCGCCACGTCCCCCCGGGTCATGCGCCCGCACTGCCGCAGGTAATCCAGCCACGACTCGACGATGAAGCGCTCTACGTAGCGGTTGGGCTCCTCTAGATCACGGTACAAGCGCCAATTCCGCGCACCATTACGCCGTCGCGTCTGGCCGACGGCATAAACCACACGCAGGAACGCCTCACGTCCGGCAGCATCCACCTGGTAGCCGACCTCAATGCACACCGGCCCGTCGCCGTGGTCGACGCCCTCAGCGACCAGCATCGGCTTATCCGTCTGCAGGGCATCGGCAAAGTCAGCTTCGCGGCCCATCTCGATGGCCCCGCTACGAGTCAGGAACAAGCCCAGGAAGATGCTCGATGCCGATAGCAGCAGACTTTGCTGCAAGCCCAGGTATTGCGTGATAGCCCCCCACAGGGCACCACCAAGGGCCATCGAGCCCATCAGCACCAGGAGGTATACCGAGGCGACACGTGCTCGCACCCAGTTCGCAGCATAAGTCTGTACCACGGTGGAGATGGTCGCGTTCACCGCCATCCAGCCCATGCCGGCCAGCAGAAGCGTGGCGCAGATCACCACCTGGCTGCGCGACAGCGCCGCCGCCAGGGTCGCCACGGCAAAGGCGAGGGCCCCGATATCGATCAACCGTCGCAGAGCAAAACGCCGATAGACGCTGGTCAGGCCGAGCGCAGCAAGGACTGCGCCAGTCCCCATAAACGCCATCAGCAGTCCATAGCCACCTGCGTCCATGTGCAACTCCTCCTTGGCTACCAGCGGCATCAGCGCCCATAGCGCGCTGGCGCAACTGGTGAACACGAATACCTGCCTGAGCGCGCTAGACAGAACCGTCGAGTGGCGGATGTAGCGCAGGCCGCTGCGCATGCCGCCGGCTAAGGTTTCAGGTGGTAAGCCGTCGGCATGGACGCGAGCCGGCAGACGGTAGATGAATACGAGCACTGCTGCCATGCACAGTGCGATGACCAGAAATACTGCGGCACTGGTCCACCAGACGATCAGTAGGCCGGCCAGAGCTGGCCCCAGGGCCCGAGTGGCATTGATGGAAATACCATTGAGAGCGACCGCCGCCGGCACCTGCTCACGCGGGATGACTCCGACCACAGTCACCATCCAGGCCGCCATACCCAAGGCGCTGCCGCCCCCCAGCAGGAATGTGAACAGCAGCAGCGACCAGGCCCCCAGCAGTCCCACCCAATCCAGCAGGCAGAGCGCTGCGGCCGCCACCAAGATGACCGCCTGGGTGAGAAGCAACAGACGGCGCGGATCCATGCGGTCAGCGAGCACCCCGCCCGGCAAACCGAACAGGAAGACAGGCAGGGTAATGGCTGTCTGCACCAGGGAAACCATCAGGGGTGATGCCGATAGCTGGGTCATGATCCAAGCTGCCCCCACGGTCTGCATCCAGATCGCTAGGTTGGCAAGCGCGCAGGCTAGCCAAAGGCTGACGAACAGCCCATGACGCAAGGGCGCCCAGAACGAAGAGTGTTCCGCCCCTGCCAAAGCAACGTTGGCCTGCCTGTCCATACTCATTCGCCGTCGGGCCTGCCCAGCCGCCCAGCACTTCGCGCAGCAGGCAGTCTACGCTGGCGGCCAACCCGGTTGCGCAGCTCGCCGATCCCGCCGATACGCGCCTCGACCAAATCCCCCGACGCGAGGAAGCGACCGTCCTCCAGGCCCACACCGTGAGTCGAGCCGGTGAACACTAGGTCGCCCGGCCGCAAGCTGATACGCGCATCGAGGTAATTGAGCAATTCGTCCACCGGGAAGATCATCTGCCGAGTATTGTCCCTCTGGCGCGGCTCACCGTTGACCTCCAGCCCCATCTCCAACTCAGGCTGTCCGATGCCGCCTAATTCGTCGAGAGTGACGATCCAGGGACCGATCGGTGTAGTGCGATCCATGGATTTCTGGGTTAGCAGGTCGAGGCGACCGATACGCCTCCCCGCATCCCGCGCACTGATGTCATTGCCGACCGTGTAGCCGAGCAGGCAAGCGCTGGCCTGCGCTTCCTCGCCTAGCGGCCGGGCAACCACAGCGACCAACTCGACCTCATAGTCGAGCTGTCCGGTCAGGGCCGGATAGGCTATTTCGTCGTACGCCCCCACCAGCGCGGAATCCGACTTCAAGTAGGCCAGTGGATGAGCCGGAGGCGAACTGCCAAGACGCTCAAGATGGCTGCGATAGTTCAAGCCCACGCCAAAAACACGCGCCCCCGGTTCCAAGGGCGGCAGCAAACGGCACGCCGACAGCGCAAGGCGTTCATCATCGAGTCCTAGGTTGATCCAGCCCCCCTGGCCGATCGCCTGCGCCCAAGCAGCGAATGGCTCGCGAACGCGACGAAGGTGCTGCAGATCCGGATCGAGCAACCCCCAGAATACCTCACCGCCCACCTCCACCCTAGCCAGGCGCAAGCTCAGCGCTTCTTGCCGGCTAGGTACTCAGCGTCCAGTACTTCCTCGGGGGTACGCACGCTCGGCCCAAGGATCGGACCAACCATCTCATGGCCCCATAGACTCAGAGTCTCGGGGTTGAGCTCATAGGGATCGCCCTGCCACGGCTCAATCTCGGCTATGGTCTCGAAGGCAAAGCCGGAGGGGGTGAAGTGGTAGAAGGACAGATGCGGATCCTGGCTGTGCTGGCCAAGAGTCATCATCATCGGCAGTTCACGCTTGCGCACGATATCGTAGGTTTCCCCCACATCCCGCACATTGCGCACGAACAGACCGACATGCTGCACCCCCATGCGCCCTGGACCGTGGCCGTAGGCAATGTCATGGCTGGTCTTGTCGTTCAGCTTGGCGCGGAAGAAGCCGGTTCGGCCCTTGCCGGCGCCGGCTCCATACCAGTGGAAGCCCATCACATCAAGCAGGAAGCGCTCTAGCTCCGGGGTGTATTCCGGGGTGATCACCACTACGTGTCCAGCACCACGTTCATCGGCCAGGAAACCGGTATGCGGTCGACCGGGAATGAAAGAGCGCGGCGTCCACTTCTGTCCGTAGAACAGCTCGTACTGGTAACCCACCGGATCGCGGAAACGTACTACTTCACGCACCCCACGCAGCTCGCAAAACGCCGTATCGCCACGGACGAACTCAACTCCCGCAGCCTCGAGCTTCCTCAGACCGGCCTCGAAGGCCATGCGTCCAACCGCCTCCCAACCGATATAGGCAAGGCGATCCACCCTGCCGGGATGAAAGGCAAAGCGGTGCCGCCGGTCGTCGATCCTGAAATATAACGACTCCAGATCGCTGTCCGGCGACTTGCCAACGCCGAAGCCCATGACCTGCGGGCCATATTCGCGCCAGGCGTCAAGGTTCGCGGTCTCGAACCCCATGTAACCGATGCCGATGATATCCATGCCTTCACCTTCTTGTTCGAATGTCTTGGGAGGAACTGTTGTGCCTAGCTAGATAGCCAGCAGACCACCATCGATGACGAAATCAGACCCGGTTACGAAGGAAGCCTCGCCGGATGCCAGGAACAACGCCAGGGCGACCACTTCCTCCGGCTCGCCAGGACGATCCATCAGGACACCATCGAGAAGCGCCGCTCGCGCCACCGGATTCTCCAGGAACTCCGAGGTTCCCGGGGTAGCGATGAAGCCCGGACTTAGACTAACGGCGCGAATCCCCAGGGGAGCCCCTTCGACAGCCAGTTGCCGAGTAAAGGACACCACCGCTCCCTTCGCTGCGGCATGCGCGGAAATTCCCGCGACCTTGGAGCCGCCCCAGGCTGCTGTGGAAGAAACATTGATAATGACTCCACGCCGCTCGGCCAGATGGTTCCAGGCGTACTTGGTGGTATAGAACAGCAGGTCGATCTCGTTGCGAATGGTGTAATGCCAATCCTCGACAGACAGTTCATTGACCTTGCCGAAGCGAGCCGCCGATGCATTGTTGTACAAGATATCGATGCCACCATGCTCAACGACGGCCGCCTCGACCCAAGCCCTGGCCTGCTCATGGTCACCGAGGTCGACGGACGCTCGACCATGCAAACGAAGTCCCTGAGCGCTTAGCAGAGTGGCGGTTTCCTCGTGCGCTGCACCATTAAAGTCGCAGCCCACGACAATAGCGCCCTCGCGGGCGAAGCGCAGCGCCGCCGCCCTACCCTGGCCACCGCCAGTTCCGGTGATCAGCGCGACTTTACCTTCAAGACGCCCAGTCATTACATGCTCCATTTCTTATTCTGATTTTCTCGGATCGGCTACCGCTGTCGCCCCTCGGGCTTGATCTCTTCGAGCCAGATGGCTTCGGCCGGACAAGCTTCGGCGCCCTCTCGCGCCTCGTCCTCCAGCTCGACGGGAACAGCCTTGTTATCGACGTAAACTAAGCCATCGGCATCCAGCTTATAGATGCTGGGACAGATCGCAGCGCAGAGACCGTAGCCACAGCAGCGGCTGCGCTCGACCACAACCTCGAATCGGGCCTTGTCGGAACTCATCTTATTCTCCTTATCCATCCAGGCAGACGTAAAAATAATGAACACTTTTCTAAATTTTGTAAACAAATGCCCGTTTCACCCCCAAGAAAACCAAAGCCATCTCGCCTCGAATAGCTGCGACCGATCCCGCAGACCGCCAAAACCGGCCAATTGCCGCCGATCCGTCGGCAACAGAAGGGCAAACACAATCGCTGCTCCCGCACAAGATCAAACCAAGATGCAGTCGACCGCCTCCGTCTCTCCTTGAAAGCGGAAGCGACCTACCGCCAAGGTCAACTCCTCGGAGAGTCCTCGTAGAGAAATAACGGCACTGGAGACACTATGGGCAATTGCATCCCCCTCTCCCGCCATGCGCGCAATGCGCTCGACATTCAGAGCCACGTTCTGTCCACCGGCGTTCTGCACGCGGACCGCATCGGCAATCTGTTCAACCCCACGAGTGGAATCCCCCACCAATTCCGCAGCCTGCTGTAACGTGGACTCCAGGTCAGCCAGCAGCCTGCTGCTGTCCTCCAGCGCCACAGTGCCAGCGCGCAAGGCTTCGTCCACCACTTCAGACTGCCCCTCCAGCTTCGAGGTCAGCTCGTTGATCGAGTTGGCCGCCACGGCGGAGCGTTGCGCCAGGCTGCGTACCTCGTCCGCCACCACGCTGAATCCACGTCCACTTTCGCCGGCGCGCGCAGCTTCGATAGCCGCATTGAGGGCCAGCAGGTTTGTTTGTGCCGACAGGCCCTTGACCTGAGTAATGCTCGCAGTGATGGCCGCGGTGCTTTCCACGAAGTCGCCTACCGATCCGCGTATCTCTAAGAACGCGTGACGCACGCTGTCGATCTTCTCGAGCAAGCGTGACAGCGCCAGATGACCATTCTCCGCCCCATGCAGGCTCGCCTCCGCCGAACTGCGCAAGTTTTCCGCATGACTGGAAATAGTCGCTATACCGTCACTCATCTGCCCGATAGTCAGCGATACCGCGCCCACAGCATCGACCTGCGCAGTGGAGCTCTCAGCCACCTGTGCGGAGGCATCCACCAACTGTTCCGCTGAGGCACCAACTGACACTGCCACGTTGGTGACCTGCCGCATTGCCTGCTGAAAGCTGTCAATCAGCTCGTTGAAAGCCTGCGCAGTATGGGCTATCTCGTCACGCCCCATTACTCGCACACGGATGGTCAGGTCGCCATCGCGCAACCTCACGGAAGCCTGCTCAATTTCCCGAATGGCTCGAACAATCTGTCGACGCAACAGCAGACTGACAAACAGGGCCAGAACGCTAGCTGCAACGAGGACAACAATCAGCATCCTGGACAACTGCCGCTGCAAGTCGCCAGCCTCGACGAAGGCATTGGAGGTCAACTCCGCCTGCACCCCCAGCAAGCGGTTGAACTGCCCCTGCAAACCGTTGTATTCGGCACGTATTCGCCCCAGCAACGCCGCCGCCTGCAACTGATCATCAACGGCCGTGCGTTTGAAGTCAGACAAGCTTTCGCCGACCACTCCAGCCTGATCTTCCACGGCTCGATAGAGCGCTTTCTCCTCGTCGCCCAGGCGGGTCTCCTGAGCCAGTTTGCCCATCCCTGCCTGCAAGTCATCGATACTGTCTTGCATATCCTCGAGATAGGACTCCAGCTCCTCCCTGGAGGCCGAGCCATTCGACTCGAGGATCCGCACTACCGCAGCATAGGCGCCCACCATCGCCGCCTGCGAAGCCGAGGAGGTTTCGAGCACCTGGCGATACTGATGGAAGCGCAGGTGGTCGATTTCCTCGATCACGGCGTGCTGCTTGAGCAGCCCCCGATAGGCCATCCCCGACACGATCAGTAGCGACAGGACGAACAACCCTGGAAGTACGAGAAGCTTGGCGCCGATCGACAGCCCTCTCAGAAACATCATGGCACTCACCGTTCTTGTTGTTATGGAAGATAGCTGGACAGGCCCGCTGCCCCGCCATACTATTTGCACAGTATTAACATTTATGTTCATAACATCAAACAAAAGCCTTACCTGCTCGAGACCCGGCCCTACAAAATCAATAAAGGACGCCAAAGCATGTCTACCGCCCGAAACGAAGCGGCTATCGACTTCACCGAGTTCAAACGGGGATGGCGTATCCTGCTGCTATCCGTGGTTGGGGTTGCTGTCAGCATCAATGCTGCCCTGCTCTATGGGTTCGGTACCCTGGTAGTACCGCTGGAAGCGGCATTCGGGTGGAACAAGAGCGACCTTCAGGCGGCGATAACTTTCCTCTTCGGTGGCGCGGTAATCTCGCTGCAACTGGTTGGCTGGTTCAACTTGCGCTACGGCATGAAGCGGGTGACAGTCATCTCGCTGACCCTGCTGTCTCTGGGCTACCTAGCTACCACTCAGTTGAACGGATCGATCTGGTCGCTATACCTAGCTTTCGCTGTCCTGCCTTTGATCGGCATGGGGGCGCTGGCGGTAACCTGGACCCAGTTGCTCAGCCTCTGGTACGACCGCAATCGCGGGCTGGCCCTAGCTATCGGCCTGTCCGGTACCGGCTTGACCGCGGCGGTCGTCCCGCGCCTGCTGTCCTGGGGCATCGAACAATGGGACTGGCGCGCGGCCTTCGTCATCCTCGCCCAGCTCAATCTGCTGGTCCTGCTGCCGCTGACCCTGCTGTGGTTCAGGCTCTCCGCCAGCACGACGCAAAGCAGCCAGGGGCATGCCAGGGAACTGCTGGACCTGCCCGGCATGAGCTTTCGCGAAGGAATGCGCTCGAGGAAATTCTGGACCTGCAACCTGGCTCTGGGCCTGGTGATCTCGTCGATCGTCGGCATGGTCACCAGCACCGTGCCGATGCTGCAGAGCAAGGGCCTATCAGCCAGCGATGCCAACCTGATCTTCAGCGGCTTCGGCATCGCCCTGATCTTCGGCCGTCTGCTCATCGGCTACCTGATCGATCGCATGTGGCCGCCGCTGGTATCCGCCGTCAGCCTGGCCCTGCCAGCCATCGGCTGCCTGATCTACCTCAGCGGCACCGTCGAGTTCACACCATTGCTGCTGGCGGCGATCCTGGTCGGCTTCGGCGCCGGCGCCGAGTTCGACATCGCCGCCTTCCTGATCGCGCGCTACTTCGGTGTACGCGAGTACGGACGGCTGTTCGGCGTGCATCAAGGCCTGAATACCGTGGCCTCTGCCCTTGCCCCGCTGCTGTTCGCCTTCCTGCTCAGCCGCACCGACTCCTACTCGGCCATGCTGACCTACACCCTGGCCTGCAGCCTGGTCGGTCCCCTGCTCTTGCTGACTCTCGGCCGCGTTCCGCGCTTTGTCGCGACACCGCTCGCGGCCCATCCCTGATCCGAACATTCCAGGAGAACACCATGCCCACACTGACGTTCATCGAACACAACGGTACCGAACACCAGGTCAACGCAGACGTTGGCCAATCGGCCATGCAGGCCGCCACCTTTGCCTCCGTGCCCGGCATCCCCGCCGATTGTGGCGGCGCCTGCGCCTGCGCCACCTGCCATGCCTACGTAGACGAAACCTGGCTGGAACGTCTGCCACCGATGGACAGCACCGAGAACGACATGCTCGATTGCGCCGTCGAGCGCCGCGACAACAGCCGCCTGACCTGCCAGGTATTCATCAGCGAAGAGCTCGACGGCATGGTGCTGCGCCTGCCCGCGTCGCAATTCTGAAGAAGAGGTTTCCATGTCACTCGCCTCAGTAGTCATCGTCGGCGCCGGACAGGCCGGTTTCCAGGTTGCCGCCTCGCTGCGACAAGAAGGGTATGACGGCACCATCACCCTGATCGGCGATGAGCCGGGCCTGCCGTACCAGCGCCCGCCGCTGTCCAAGGCCTACCTGCTCGGCAAGATCACCGAGAATGCCCTGCTGTTCCGCCCCGCCGATTTCTTCGTTAAGCAACGCATAGACCTGCGCCACGACCAGGCCACTGCCATCGACCGACAGAACCGTCGCGTGCTGTTCGCATCCGGCGAGGCGGTCGCCTACGATCACCTGGTGCTGGCAACCGGTGCGCACAACCGCCCACTGCCGGTGCCCGGCGCCGAGCTGCAGGGCGTTTACGGCGTCAAGACCAAACAGGATGCCGACGCCCTCGCCCCCCTGGCCAAGGCAGCCAGCAGTGTGGTGGTAGTCGGCGCCGGCTTCATCGGACTGGAATTCGCTGCGGTAGCCGCCGAACTCGGCGCCAGCGTGCACGTGCTGGAGCTTGGCGATCGGCCGATGGCGCGCGCTGTTTCGACGGAGATGTCCCAACTGTTCCGCCAGGCGCATGAGTCCTGGGGCGTAAAGTTCGACTTCCGCCAGGGCCTGACCCGCATCGACGGCAAGGATGGCAAGGTCAGCGGCGTCGAGACCTCAGACGGACGCAGACTGCCGGCCGACCTGGTAGTTTTCGGCATCGGCGTGATTCCCAACACCCAATTGGCCAGCGAGGCGGGTCTGACCATCGAGAACGGCATCCGCGTGGACGCCAATCTGCTGACCTCCGATCCGCACATCTCCGCTCTCGGCGACGTCGCCTGCTTCCCCTGCCTGCAGAACGGCGAGCAACCGACTCGCCTGGAATCCGTGCAGAACGCCGCCGACCAGGCACGCAATGTGGCCGCTCGGCTGCTCGGCAAGCCGGTCCCGTACAGTGCGTTGCCCTGGTTCTGGACCGACCAGGGCAACCTCAAGCTGCAGATCGCCGGGCTCTCCACCGGCTACGACAGCACCGTCATCCTCGGCTCGCCGGAAACCCAGCAACTCTCGGTACTGTGCTTCCGTGACGACCAGTTGGTCGCGGTGGAGTCTTGCAACCGACCGGGCGACCACATGGCCGCGCGCAAGATTCTCTCCCGCCCGCCGCAGCTGAGCGCCGCCGAGGCCGCCGCCGAAGGCTTCGAGCTCAAGGCCTGGGAAGCCGCCAACCGCGACTGAACGACCACCGCCGCGCCCACCGCCGGGCGCGGCGTCAACCAGCGCCACGGCCAATCCCGCTTCCTGCGACCGGGCCTGTCCGCACTCCCGTCCGCTCAAGGCGACACCTGATGAACGCCCGCAGCCAATCGCTTCCCACCGGCCTGTCGATCGCTTCGATCGTCTGCTTCAATTTCGCCTCCTACATCGCCAACGGACTCCCCCTGGCCGTGTTGCCCGGCCACGTCCTGAATACCCTGGGATTCAGCAGCGCCATGGTTGGCCTGGTGATCGGCACGCAATACCTGACGACCCTACTGTCGCGCCCACTGGCCGGCCTGCTTGCCGACACCCATGGCGCCAAGCGCACGGTCATGACCGGACTGGCCGTGCTGACCGGCAGCGGCCTGCTGACGGCCCTGGCGATCATCCTGCCGCTGCCCCTGGGTGTCGGCCTGGCGCTGCTGATCACCGGGCGCATCCTCCAGGGCATCTCTTCGGCGCTGATCTCCACGCCCTGCTGCACTTGGGCCATCGGCCTGCATGGTACGTCGCGCACCGCACAGGTGATGTCCTGGAATGGCATCGCCGCCTACGGCGGAACCGCCCTCGGCGCGCCGCTCGGCGTTCTGGTACGGGACCAGTTGGGGCTCGCCGGCATCGGCTTCGGCATCACCCTGCTCGGCTTGCTGCCCCTGCTGTTCGCCCGGAGCCGACCGCCGGCACCGTTGCTGCCGGGCATACGCCTGCCGTTCCACAGCGTGTTCCTCGCGGTGCTGCCCAACGGCCTGGCCGTCGCCTGCAGTTCGGTGGGCTTCGGCAGCCTGACCGCCTTCGTCGCCCTGTACTTCGACAGTCAGGACTGGAACAACGCGGCCTATTGCCTGAGCGCCTTCGGCATCGCCTTCATCTGCGCCCGGCTGGCGTCGCCCAATGCACTACCGCGCTTCGGCGGCTACCGGGTGGTCACGTTCTGCCTGATGGTACAAACCCTGGGGCTGCTACTCGTGTGGCTGGCGCCTACGCCCCTGGTGGCGATCCTCGGCTCGGCGCTGACCGGTCTGGGCGTGTCCTGGGTCTATCCGGGGCTGGGGGTGGAAACCCTAGCGCGCACGCCGGAGAACAACCGCAATTCGGCCCTGAGCACGCTGTCGCTGTTCTTCGACCTGACCGTAGGGCTGGCCGGCCCACTGATGGGCCTGGTGGCCGCGCATTTCGGCCTGTCATGGATTTTCTTCTGCTCGGCCCTGCTCTCGACCCTCGGCCTTACCCTGGTGCTGTGCCTGGGCCAGCGCTCCGGCCGGTGAAGCGTGGACGCTGGCGGCCGAAAACTAACTGAACAATTTAAATAATACTGCCCATAAAAATCGAAACCTGCATTCTGCAGCCAGCGCCCCGGCCGTCGGCGAATCTGCCGCACACGCCTCCATAAGCCCGATTCCAAAGACCTGCAAGGCTATCCAGCGGAGTAGCATCGTGCCTGACCGGTGGTTTTCAGCCCTGAGCAGTCGTTGACCCAGATCAATTCAGAAGCCCTCCACGGGGCAGATAATCGGCTCGCAAATGAACATAAATCTATTTTTTGTTCATATAAAACAACAAGAGCGAAGACCGACTATGACCAGTACTACCAACCCGGCACTGAGCGACGGCACGAGGATTTCGGACCTGATTGATCTGGAAAAACATGAAGTGAAGATGCGGACGCTGTCCGACCCCGAGCTTTATGCCCTGGAGATGAAGAAAATCTTCGCCAGGACCTGGGTCTTCCTCGGCCACGAGACAGAGATTCCGAACAAGGGCGACTTCATCGTCCGCGACATGGGCTCCGACTCGGTGATCGTCGCCCGCTCCAGCGACGAGCAGATCCACGTCTCGCTTAACGTCTGCCCGCACCGTGGCATGAAGATCTCCACCGTCGACGGCGGCAATGCCGCCGCCCATGTGTGCATCTACCATGGCTGGACATTCCGCCCCAACGGTGACTTCATCGCCGCGCCGGTGGAGAAGGAATGCATGCACGGTAAGATGCGCACGAAGGCCGAACTCGGCCTGCACAAGGCCCGCGTGTCCGTCTATGGCGGCCTGATCTTCGCCACCTGGAACATCAACGGCCCGTCCTTCGAGGACTTCCTCGGCGATGCCAAGTGGTATTTCGACACCCTATGGTGCCGCACCACCGCCGGCATGGAAGTGCTCGGCCCGCCGCAGCGCTTCATCATCCGTGCCAACTGGAAGACTGCATGCGAGCAATCCGCCTCGGACGGCTTCCACACCCTGACCCTGCACCGCTGGCTGGGCGAGGTCGGTCCCTATGCAAAGAAGCCGGATGCCGAAGGCAAGGGCGGCGACCTCAGCCCGGAAATGTATGGCGTTGAAGTCTGGACCGAACACGGCCACACCATGCGCTGCATCGAACTGGACCGCAAGATCCAGCGCCTCACCGGGCGCGACCCGTCCACCATGAGTGCCGAGGAAAAACTCACCTTGCTGCCGCCACCGGGCATCACCCGGGAAATGGTCCCCGAGCTGCTCAAGCGCTTCAGCCCGGAGCAGTTGCACGTCATGAGCTGGCGGCCGCCACAGGTGGGCAACTTCTTCCCCAATGGCCTGTTCGAATTCATCTACCTGCCGCAGCCGGACGGCACCGTGCTCGGCGCCATGGCCCTGCACGCCTATATCCCCAAGGGGCCGGACAAGCTGGAATTCGTCAACTGGATCCTCGCCGAGAAGGACACCCCGCCGGAAATCAAGGCGCGCATGCTGCGCCAGTCGATCCAGTTGCTCGGCACCTCCGGGATGGTCGAGCAGGATGACTCCGATACCTGGCCACACATGACCCTGGCGGCCAAGGGAGCGATGAGCGAGGCCATCACCCTCAAGTATCAGGCCTTGTACGAGGACGACGCCAAGCCCGCCGACTGGCCCGGCCCCGGTCATGTCGGCGAGGGCTTCACCAAGGACGATACCCAGTGGCAATGGTGGAAATACTGGCACGCGCTGATGACGGCCTGACCACCCTGCCCCTCGTACACCCTGCCCGGCTGCGTAGCGCGGCCGACGGCACGCACAGCCTCACGGAGATCGCCATGAACGACTTACAGACCCTGCTCGCGCCCACGCCCCTTCCGCCGACCGACCGCAGCAAGCGCATCGCCAGCGGCAGCCCGCTGCACAGCGAAATCGTCGACTTCCTCTACGACGAGGCGGAGCTGCTGGACACCCTGCAACTCAAGCAGTGGAGCGAAACCCTGACCCTGGATATCGAGTACAACGCCCCACTGCGCCTCACCCGTCCCAATCGCCAGCAACAGCAGACCGTGGTGCGCAACGTCCAGCACCTGCACGAGAGCCATGGCTCGCTGATGGTGCGCATCATGCGCATCACCGACACCCGCAGCGCCTGGGGTGAGGACCCACCCTCGCGCACCCGGCGCCTGGTCAGCAACGTCCGCGTGTTCGGCACCGACAAGGCCGACGAATACAAGGTGCTGAGCTACCTGCTGGTGACCCGCAGCCGCTTCGACTTCGACGACTTCGACCTGATCCCCTGCGAACGCCACGACATCCTGCGCCGCGAGAACGGCCAGCTGAAACTGGCGCGGCGCGAAATCCTGCTGGACCAGGCGGTGATCGGCACCCCGAACCTCGGCATTTTCCTTTGATCGACCCGACAGGGGTAAAGGCCGCTGCTGCGGCCAACCACGGAGAACGACAATGCAACTCGAAGACATGATCCTCGTCAGCGTGGATGACCACGCCATCGAACCGGCCGGCGCCTTCGACCGCCACATGCCGGCACGCTTCAAGGGCCGCCAGCCGCGCGTCGAGCAGCACGGCGGTCGCGACGTCTGGGTATTCGAAGGCCAGGCCACCGGCTACATGGGTCTCAATTCCGTAGTCGGCCGGCCCAAGGAAGAGTACGGCATGGAGCCGCTGGGCTACGAGCACATGCGCCGCGGCACCTGGGACATAAAGGCCCGCGTCGACGACATGAGCGCCAACGGCATCCTTGGCTCGATCTGCTTCCCGACCTTCCCCGGCTTCGCCGGCCAGCGCTTCCAGGTACATGAGGATCGCGCCGTGTCCCTGGCGGCGATCCAGGCCTACAACGACTGGCACCTGCACGACTGGTGCAACGTCGCGCCGGGACGTTTCATCCCGCTGATGCTGGTACCCTGGTGGGACATGCAGGCCGCCGCCGCCGAGGTCACGCGCCTGGCCAGACTCGGCGTGCATGCCCTGTCGCTGTCCGACAACCCGGCGCTGCACGGCTTCCCGTCGATCCACAGCGACTACTGGGACCCGCTGTGGAAAGCCTGCGCCGACAACAAGGTGGTGATCTGCTGCCACATCGGCACCGGCATCAAGGCCGAGCACGCCTCCGAGCTGTCGCCGATCGATGCCTGGATCACCTCCATGCCGATCTCCATCGCCAACTCGGCGGCCGACTGGATCTGGGCGCCGATGTGGAAGAAGTTCCCCGACCTGCGCATGGCCCTCTCCGAAGGCGGCATCGGCTGGATCCCCTACCTGCTGGAACGCGCCGACTTCACCCACCGCCACCACCACGCCTGGACCAACGCCGACTTCGGCGGCAAGAAGCCCAGCGACATCTTCCGCAAGCACATCATCACCTGCTTCATCGAGGACGATTTCGGCCTGCGCAACCTGCCGGACGTGGGCGAGGACATGGTCACCTGGGAATGCGACTACCCGCACTCCGACTGCACCTGGCCGAATTCGCCGGAGGTGGCCTGGGAAAGCCTGCGCAAGCTGCCCAAGGAGACCATCCACAAGGTCACCCACCTCAACGCCATGCGCGAGTTCTCCTACGACCCGTTCGCCCTGCTCGGCCGCGACAACTGCACGGTCGGCGCCCTGCGCGCCCAGGCCACGCACGTCAATATCGAGCCCGCACTGGGCATGGGCGGTGCGGCGCCCAAGCGTGAGAAAGGCAAGCCGGTGACCTCCGGCGACATCAATGCGATGTTCGCCCAGGCGGACGCCCAGACCGCGCTGTAGGCAAGGCCATGGCCCCCTCCCGGGCAAAGGCCGGGAGGGGGCGGCTCAAGACAATCACAAGAGGCCAGCATGGACATCATCGGCATTGGCTACCTGGGCTTCGAAAGCCCGAACCTGGACGCCTGGCGCGAGTACGCACCGCAGGTGCTCGGCCTGGGCCTGGGCAACGCCGCGGCGGGCGACCCCGACTCCCTGTACCTGCGCAGCGACGACCGTCGGCACCGCATCGCCTTTCACCCCGGCCCCACCGACCGCATCGCCTACATCGGCTGGGAGGCCCGCGGGCGGCAGGCCTTCGACGCCGCCGTGGCGCGCTTTCGCGCAGCCGGCGTGGCCCTGGAAGTCAGCGACGCGGCTCTGCGCGAGATCCGCGGGGTGCGCGAACTGGTTCGCTTCCGCTGCCCGGCGGGCTACCAGCACGAACTCTTCTACGGACAGAAATGGACGCCGCGCTCGTTCGTTCCCGGCCGCCCGCACGGCGGTTTCGTCGCCGACGAGCGCGGCGTCGGCCATATCGTCCTGATGACGCCGGACTACGGCCCGGACCTGGAAGCCTTCTTCATCGAGCTGATGGGCTTCCACTGGTACGGCGCCGGCGCCGGCAAGGGCCGCACCGGCTTCTTCCGCGCCAAGCTGAACGACAAGACCAGCCATGACATCGCCTTCGGCCATGCGCCCGGCATGAAGGGCGTGCAGCATATCGGCCTGTTCGTCAAAAGCCTGCGCGACCTCGGCGAAACCTACGACATCGTGCGCCAGCGCGCGCTGCCGATGCAGATGACCCTCGGCCAGCACAGCCAGGACCCGCACGTTTCCTTCTACCACTTCAGCCCGTCCGGGTTCGCCGTGGAGTGCATCCACGAACTGCAGCCCTGGCACCACGACGGCTTCGAGCTAAACCCCGAGCACCTGAGCGTCTGGGGCCATGAACGGGTCGGCCCGATCCTTGGCCCGAGCGTCATGCCCGTGGAACGCTACCCCGACGACTGAACACGCGAATCCAGCACCAACATCGACAGAAAAAGGACAAAAAGATGAGCAAGATCTATGACATCGTCATCGCCGGCGGCGGCCACAATGGCCTGGTCGCCGCCTGCTACCTGGCCAAGGCCGGGCGCAGTGTGTGCGTGGTGGAGAAGAACGACAAGGTCGGCGGCGGGGTCATGACCCGCGAGCTGACCATTCCCGGCTTCAAGCACGACGTCTGCTCGGTGGCGCATACCCTGCTGCAGGCTAACCCGCTGCTGCGCAACGACGAACTGGAGCTGAAGGCGAAGTTCGGCCTGAAGTACATCAACCCCGACAAGATGACCGCGATCTTCTACGACGACGGCAGCACCCTGGAGTTCTACACCGACCTGGAGCGCACCTGCCAAGCCATCGCCAAGTTTTCCGAGCGCGACGCCGATGCCTACCGCCGCTTCAACCACCAGGTGTTCCAGAACCTCGACATGCTGGTCATGGGCATGTTCAACACGCCGCCGAGCGCGTCGCACCAGGCGCTGATGATGGAACAGAGCCAGGTCGGCCAGGAACTGATGCGCACCCAGGCTATGAGCGCCTGGGACTACATCAGCGAATGGTTCGAGAACGACAAGGTCAAGATCGCCCTGGCCCGCTACGCCTCCGAGGCGATGATGAACCCGTTCGACAACGGCACCGGTTTCGGCTTCTACATCATCCTGCCGCTGATGCACCGGTACGGCGTGGGCATCCCGGTCGGCGGTTCCGGGGCCTTCGCCGACGCCCTGCATGCCTGCCTGGAACACCACGGCGGCGAGGTACGCACCCAGGCGCCGATCAAACAGTTCAAGATCGACGGCGGCAAGGCGAGCGGCGTGATCCTCGACAGCGGCGAGGAAATCCTCGCTCGCCAGGGCGTGATCTCCACCCTGCACGCCAAACAGGTGTTCCCCGCCATGGTCCCCGGCTGCGAATTGCCCGAAGGCTTCGAGCAGCGCATCCGCACCCTCAAGCACAGCAGCTTCCAGCCGTTCAACATGCATGTTGCGCTGCGCGAGGCACCGCGCTACAAGGTCGGCCCAGCGGTGGACGACTTCTTCTGGGTGGAGCGCTCGCATTCCGACCCCGAGGAATTCTCCCGCGCCTTCCGCGACCTGGAATACGGCATCCCGCGCCGCGACTTCATCGCCTACGTGACCCAGGACACCTACGACAAGACCCGCGCCCCGGAAGGCAAGCGCGTGCTCAACATGTATGCCTTCTGCCCCTACCACCTCAAGGGCGGCGCCCAGCGCTGGGACGCGATCGGCGAAGAGGTAGCCCACGCTTTTCTCGACGACTTGCGTAAGCTCACCACCAACATGGACGACGACAACATCCTCGGCTTCTCGTGGATGACCCCGCTGGACATCGAACGCCACAACAACGCCATGATCGGCGCCGATATTCTGCACTTCGGCTCCTACTCCTGGCAGATCGCCGGTAACCGCCCAGCCCCCGGCTACGCCCAGTACAAGTCGCCAGTGGACGGCCTGTACCTGGCTGGCGCCAGCACCCACCCCGGCGGCGGTGTCACCGCCGCCTCCGGGCGCAACGTGGCACGGGTGCTGCTGGATGAGTCCGGCCTGGATTTCGACGAACTGGTCGGTGCCTGACCACCCCTTGCAGGAGCGAGCGCGGCATGAAGATGTTCAGCAAGGAAGGTGTGGAGATGGTGGACATCAAGTCCATCACCCGCGATGAGCAACGACTGGTCATCAAGGGCAAGGTGATGGGCGCCATGACCACTACCATCCTGGTCCACCCACAAGACTGCTGGCAGGCCGCCCGCCTGCTCGGTATCGGCGTGATCCTGCGCTTGCCTCTGATCCTGTTCCAGGGTTGGCTGGCCACGCGCAGGACAACCCGGGTGAAACGCTGACGCTCATCCAGTGCGAATGGGGCGCGACCGAGGTCGCGCCCCATATTGCCTCCTCACGTCTTGATGAAGTAACGCACCCACAGCCTGCCGTCCTGGAAACGGTACAGCTCGATGGTCTCGATACCGCCGCTGCCATCGCGCAACGCGTTGCGATGATGGCAGGCAGCTTCCTCGCCGTTGATGATGGTTTGCTTGACCTCAATGCGAAAACGCGGCTGCTGGTTTTCCCACATGCCTTCCAGGATCTGCCATGGATCGGTCGGCAAGGCACGGCCGACGTACTCGATGCTCAGGCTGGCGGGCGACATCCGCCGGTAATGCTCGAAGAACCCCTCCTTGTCACCGTTGTTCCAGCATTCGATCTGGCCATGCAGGAAATGCTCGATGGCTTCTTGCGCACTCATTGATTTCTCCTCGGTTGCCATGGGCGGATCTGGCCCGCCGGACTTTTCACACACCTGTTCAGTGTTCAGGCGTGCTGCTGTTGGACCGTGACCACCGCTGCCGACCGTAGCCAGAGTAGGATCGACGGGCCGATGATGGAACAGGCCAGGCAGCACAGCAGCACTGCCAAATAACCGTCGTAAGCCTCATAGAGGTAGCCGAAGAACACCGGCATCAACCCCGAGACGATGGTGATCAACCCCAGGTGCAGGCCGAAGATCCGCGCGTACTCGCGCAGGCCGAAATAACGCGCCATGAGAAGCGCCGCCAGGTCGAACTCCGCTCCAGCGCTGACGCCGATGCACAGGGTGGCGAGCACCAGCAGCGCTATGCTTTGCACGCCGCCGAACAGGAAAATCGCACAACCTATGGCCGGCAGTGCCAGACTGATCACCGCGACCAGGATCGGCGAGTAGCGATCCAGCAGATACCCCACCAGCAAGCGCCCGGCGATGATGGAAATGCCGAAACTGCTGAACACCTGGCTCGCCACTTGGGCGGAAAGCCCCTTGCCCTGCAACATCGGCACCATATTGGTGACCATGCCGACGGTCAGACACACCGAGAGGATCAGGGCAACGTTGAAACTCCAGTAGACCGGCGAGCGCAGCGCCTGGCTGAAGCTGAGACCGTCCAACTGGGCTACCGTCTCGCTTCCCCCCGGCAACGCCGGCTCCAGTTCGCCCGGCAGGCGCATCCACAGCAATGCCATCGGCAAGGTGAACAGCAGCGGCAGCGCGGCCAGGGTGAAGAAACCCGCCTGCCAGCCGAACTGGGCGATCAGCCTGGCCAGCAGTGGCGGCAGCAGCACCGCCATCAGCCCGGTACCGCAAAGAATGACCGCCAGGGCCAGGCCACGGTTGCGCACGAACCACAGGTTGACCAGTTGCGTCCAGGTAATGGCGATGGTTCCCGCGCAAACCAGCGGCATGGCGAAGAACGCCAAGTACAACCAGCCGATGGAATGCTCGATGCAGGTGATCGCCGCATAGCCGATCACCTGCAGCACGATCGACATGATCGCCACCCGGCGCAGGCCGAAACGGCGGTACAGCGGGCCGACCAGTTGGGTAGAGATCGCCACGCCGGCGAACAGGAAGGTAATCGACGCCTGCAGTTCACCCCGGCTCCAGCCAAAAGCCTGTTCGAGGGGAATCACCAGGGTGCCGAAGCCGTAGAGCAGACCCGCGCTGATACTGGTGCAGATACCGACGAGGCCAAGCAGCAGGATGCGCCAGCCGCGCTTGAACTCGGTGAGGTCGATGGCCGCCCGCTGGGGCGAACTGGATGTATCGGACATATGAGGACTCCTATCTCGGACCGCCGTGTCAGTCGGGCCGTACGGATCGGGCTCAATGCCCCTTGAGGATTTCTTCGACCTTGGGCATCGCCACCATGGTGGCGCCACCGTCGACCAGCAACGAAGTGCCGGTGATATAGGAAGCCTCGCTGGAAGTCAGGAATAGTGAGGCGGCGGCAATATCGGCCGACTGTCCCAGGCGTGGCACGGGGAAGCGCTCGGCCAGGCGATGCGGCAGTTCCTCCCCCAGGGTTTCGAGCATATGGTCGGTGCCGATCAGCCCCGGCTCGATCACATTGACCAGGATGTTCAGCGCACCGAACTCCACCGCCAACCCACGGGCGAACGCATTCATGAACGCCTTGCTGGAACTGTAGGGGATCAGCGTCGGCGTGTATTTGCGATTGGCCTCGCCGGAGGAGATGAAAATCATCCGGCCCTTGTCCTGGGCCCTGGACAGGTGGGGCGCGGCATCCTTGGCCAGCCAGAACAGCGACTGGATATTGCTGCGCACCAGATGATCGAAGGTCTCGTCCGCCATCTCGGCGATCAGCCCAGAGGCCGTATCGGCGGCGCAGTGCACCAGGATATCCAGTGCCCCAAAAGCCTCGATGGCACCGTCGACCATCGCCCCGACTGCCGCACGATCGGCGATATCGCCGCCGACCAGATGGGCCTCACCGCCCAGCGCGGTGATCTGCGCAATGGTTTCCTCGCCATGCCGTGGCGTACGTGCCGACACCACGACCCTGGCACCTTCGCGGGCGTAGGCCAGGGCGATTGCGCGGCCCATGCCACGTCCGGCGCCGGTGACCAATACCACCTTTTTGTCGAATCTCATCACCTGGTTCCTTATTGTTCTTGTTCAGGATTGTTCTTGCTCGGGTCGCCCCTGTCCGGAATGGTTCGCGCCCGCGGTCAACGAACCGCGGGCGTCGGCTCAAGCCGGATCAGATATCGGAGCCCGGCACGTTGCGCGCCGAGCCGTTGCGCCGATCCGACTCGCCCCAGGCCAGCCAGTGCGACGGCTTGCGGGTGTCGCCGACCCGTTGCCAGCGCCCTTCCTGTTGCGCGGTGACGGGGAAGCCGCCAACGAAGTCGATCATCTCGCCCCTGGGGTCGGGCAGGAATTCCCACTCTTCCTCTCCTTCGATGACGATCCGCGCCGACTCCAGGAAGTAGCTGCCGTCCTTGTGTCTGGTCTGCCCCTCGATATCGGTGGTCACGCGCACTTCGCCCTTGTCGTTGCTGAAGATCGCGTAACCCAGGTGATCATGGCCGACCATGAAGGAGCCTGCCTCCCAGCTACCGTCCTCGTACAGGTTGGCGAACGACCACCAGATCACGTGCTTGTTGTTGTTGACCACCAGATCCTTCTGGAAGTGGATCGCGCCCCCCTCGGCCATGTAGAACTGGTCGAGCGCCATCGCGCCCCTCACCGGCCGTCCCTCGCAGACACCGGACAGCTCCCACAGCTGCGAGACGTAGAAGGTGCCCCACTCCACGCCGGGCAAATACCACTGCAGGCCCGGGCCAAGCAGGCGACCTTCCAGCTGGAACAGGCCATCTTCGCGCCAGGTCAGGCGCTCGCTGTTGGCGGTGATTTCCCAGCCGTTACCCGCTTCGCCGGGCTGGTTGGTCCAGCGCACCGTGTCGCCTTCCAGGGTCTGTACCGGTAGTGGCGTCAGCGCCTGGCGGGCCATCTTCTCGTGGTCCATGCGCAGGTTGACGCCATCCACATGGTTGTTCAGGTAGTAGAACTTGGTCGGGTTGGGCGTACCGCCCGGGGCCATCAGCGAGCGCACGAAGGAATAGATGTTGCCGTCCTCGTCGCGCACCGAACCGAATGGCGAGCTTTTGCTCAGGCGCAGACCGAAAAAGCCACGGCTGCCGGCCATCGCCGCGCCGGTCACCTTGTGTGGGCCGACCAGTTGCTGGAAACCGAAGTCGCCGCGCTCGGGAATCGTCTTGAACGTTCTCATGGCATTCGTCTCTTGTCGTTGTTGTCGAAAGGTTCGCGAGGCGTTACCGGGTTCAGTCCCAGATCACCGGGAGCGTGGAAACGCCGCGCAACTGCGCGCCCTCGATGACGGGCGCGGGCTGCGACGGATCCAGGCGGATATTGGGGAACAGGTCGAGGATGGCGTTGATCGAGCAATTGATCTCGACCTTGGCGATAAACTGGCCGATGCACATATGCGGGCCGAAACCGAAGCCGAAGGACGGCTTGAGCTTGCGGTCGATGTCAAACACATCGGGGTTCTCGAAGGCATCCGGATCACGGTTGGCAGATACCACCATGCACTGCACGAAGGAGCCCTTGGGAATCTTCACGCCATGGAACTCGACGTCCTTGGCTGTCTCGCGCACCTTGAAGGTGGCCACCGGCTCGTAGCGGGTGGTTTCGTCCATCAGCTTGGGAATCAGCGAGCGATCGGCCTTGACCCGCTCCAACAGGCCCGGGGTGGTGAGCAGCATGGCCATCACCGAGCCGAACATACGTGTGGTGGTTTCACCGGCGGCGGGCAGCAGCGAACGGGTGAAGGTGATGACTTCATGGTCGTCCAGGGTCCGCCCTTCGTATTCGGCACGCAGCAGGCGGCCAACCACGTCATCGCCATGGCTGCCCTCGGCGCGGCGTTGCACCACCACGCCCTGGATGGCGTCGTACAGGCCCTTGACCGCGATACCGGCCTGCTTGCGCGCCTCGGCCATCTTCGCCGGGTCGATCTGGTTGCCCCCGACCATGGCCAGCGCCCAGGCGGCGTATTGCTTGTACTTGGAGGGGTCATCGGTGGGGAAGCCCATTAGCGCGTACATGATGCGAATCGGCAGTTCCAGGCCGAACTCCATCAGGTCGGCTTTCTTCTGCGGCACCAGCGGCTTTAGGTATTCCTCGCGGATCGCCTCATCGATCTGCCCGCGCCACTTGTTCACGCTCTCGGGCATGAAGGCCGGTTGCAGCAGCGCGCGCACCTTACGGTGCGCCTCGCCGTCCATGGCCAGGATCACCAGGCCGTCGAAGAAGGCGCCGAGGCCTTCGGCAATGAACCCGCTGGTGTAGGTGTTGCCGTCGCGCAGCACGGCCATCACGTCCTGGTACTTGAACAGGGCGAAGGTCGGCCGAGTTCCCTGCTGGATACCGGCGTTGGTCGGTACGCCGAACTGGGTGATGAAGTCGCCCTCGTAGATCGGTGACTTCAGGAGCTGCTCGCGGCACACCTCATGGATGTCCAGATCGGTGCCACGGTAGGTCTCGGAAACGGCGGTGTAGTTATTCTTGAGGTCTAGGGCGGAGGCGGTGCTGGTACTCATCGGATTCAACCACTCTGTGGAATTGTTGTTGTCGGAAGTCGAGTGACGCCGGTACGCAGACCGGCCATCAGGCTGGCGGAAGCGCGTGCCCCGTTGCGGTTTTCATTTGGAAACACGCCGGTTCGCTCGCCCAACCGCAAGTAAAGGTATCCTTTCGGAGACACCGATCTGGGATACTAACGGGCTGCCTTTTTTCTGCGGCCCGATTCGTTTTACCCAGGGTCAAACGAAGTGCATCGACCATTGCCGTGATAAGGAGAAAAGGGTGAACCCTGCCGAGCAGAACGAACCAGGAAAACGCAACACACTCCGCCGCCTGATCGAGGCCGCACGCCTGGAGTTCGCTGACAAGGGCCTCGCCGGCGTACGCATGGAGGAGCTTGCCCGCGAAGCGGGGATCACCAAGCAACTGATCTATCACTACTACGGTTCCAAGGAGGGACTGTTCGTCGCCGTGCTGGACGAATGCTCCGAACGGGTCATGTCCGAGCTGGTGGCACTGGATGTCGACTCGCTGCCTCCCAGGCAAGCCATGCGCGCGATGCTCAACCACTTCTTCGACCAGTACCGTCATGACCCGCTGCTCGGCGCCCTGGCCCTGGAAGGCATCCACTACCACGATACCCACCAGACGCCGCGCAACCGCTTCCTCGAACTGACGCCGACGCTGATCGACAAGCTCGACGGCATCCTGCGCCGCGGCGCCGTGGCCGGTGACTTCAAGACCGACATCAACCCCCGGCTGTTTCTCGCCACCGCCGCGCTGGTGACCACCGGCTGGTTCACCAACCGCTATTCGATGTCGGCATTGGCCGGCCTGGACACTGTCTCGGAAGAAGGGATGAGCACCTGGCGCCAGTACTCGGTGGATTTCATCCTGGCGAGCATTGGGCAGAACCAGAACGACCACAGCGACTGAGGCCGCAGCGGTCGCTCCATTCGATGCCAGCTGTTACTTACCTGCTTTCGCCAGGTAGCGCTTCACCCGGCCGGCCGCCAGCCGCCCAGCCATGCCGTTGACGCCGCCGCCCGGGTGAATGCCGGCACTGCCCAGGTACAGCCCTTCGATCGGCAGCGTGTCGCCACCCAGCCCGTAGGCCGGGCGCATGGCGCTGGAACGCATGGACGTGGTATCGATATGCACCACGCAACCGTTCACCGTGTTCAGGCGAGCGGTGAAATCCGGCGCCGCCTCGATCCAGCGACCGATCACATGCCCCTGGATGCCCTCCACGTATTCGGACAACTGCTCGACCACCTGATCGGCCACCCGCTCCCTGAGCGCGTCCCAGCCTTCGCGCGGGGCGACCGGCATCACCGGCGGATAGATGTAGAGCACGTCCTGGCCCGGCGGCGACTGCGAGGGATCCACCGAGTTGGGCGCAACCATGGTGATGTACGGTAGGCGCGGTACTTCGCCACGGGCGCTGGCGGCGAAGTTCTCCAGCACCGCCTCTTCCGTGCCGATCATCAGGCAGGCTTTGCGCAAATCGACGCCGTCACCCCTGGCCGCCTCGAAGCGCGGCACGGAGATCTGCCCGTCGAGCGCTAGGTCGACCTTGAGCGGCCCCGAGCCCCTGGCGTTGGCCGGCGCCAGGGCGATACGGGCCAGCAGGTTTCTCGGCATTTCACCGGCGCTGACCATCTCCAGCGCCACTTTGGGGTGACAACCGGCAATGACCGCGCGCGCCGTAAATTCACGCCCGTCGGCCAGCCGGACGCCGCGAACCTTGCCCTGACTGGCAAGGATTTCTTCGACGCGGGCCGAGGTCATGACCTGGCCGCCCAGTTCTTCCAGGCGCGCACGCATGGCATTGCTGAGCTGCTGCATGCCACCGATGACCCGGCCGACGCCGAAGCGATGGAGGAACCCCAGCAAGGCATAGTAGATGCCGCCGCCGTCGGCACTGATGTCACCCGCCAGACCGGTCAGCGCGCACATCGCGGAGATGGTCACCGGATGCTCGAAGCGCTCGCGCGCGGCCTGGTGCGCGGAACCGGTCATCAGCGCCATCAGCTCGGGCTTGTGATTGCGCCGCTTGAGTGCGGTTCCCACCAGCTTCAGCTTGGTCATCAGGTTAGTGCGTGCCGGATCGACTCGCATCATCGGCAGGGCGATGTCGAGAAACAGGTCGATGACCTTCATGAATTCGAGGAACGCCTCGGCATCTCTGGGACTGTAACGGCGAATTTCCGCAGCGGTCTGCTGGCGATCACGCCAGAACACCAGCGAGGTGCCATCCGGGTGCAGGTAAACGTAGCCCGGCGACAGCTCGATCGACTTGAAACCGTGCCGTTCGAGTTCCAGCTCACGGGGTACGTGGGCATGCACGCGCATGGACATCATGTCCATGGCGCAGGGGTGCACCAGGTGCTGTGGCGCCTCGGGGATCAGGTAGCCCGATGAAGCCATGCCGCCGACCTTGTCCAGCGCTTCGAGCACCAGTACCTTCTTGCCATCCATCCCTAGATAGCAACCAGCCGACAGACCGTTGGTGCCACCACCCACGATAATTACATCGAAATCCGTGTTGTCATTTTTCATGGTTTGATTGTTCTTGTTCATTGCTGTTGTGAGTAAGCGCCAGGCGGCCTGACAATCTCTCGCTGGGACGCTTTACCGCTTGCCAGAAAGCTAGGGCCCTGCCTTCAGCAGGAAGGCAACGCTAGCAACAACCTCTTGGCAGCGGTTGTTCATCGTTTTACCGGCAGTAAAACGACTCCCCAGCGTTCCCTGCGACGCACGACACAGCTCTCGCCGGCATCACCCTCGGTGACCACGAATAAAGTTTTAAAGGGAATGGCCGATGAAATCGCAACGACCGAAGAGATACGCTTGGTCTCTCCAGACACTGACATGCTCACCCAGGTCCATTCGGATCGCTGCGGAGTGAGCATCAGCTCCTGGGTGCAGGACCTAGCCGGCTCTACCGGCCCGGCTTCGCCTACATGCTATTGCGGCCCATCTGGGCGAACAGTTTACGCATCGCGACTAGTGACGGAGTGTGGCTACTGAAGCCGCCATCGGCCACCAGGGTACTGCCAGTGATGAACGACGATTCGTCGGAGGCGAGGAAAGCCACCACGTCCGCGATTTGCCGTGGGGTACCTAACTCGGGCGTGCAGTGGTTGTCACGCATGATTTCCAGCAGGGCCTCAGGCAATGGGTGCTGCGGCGCAAGACCAATCTGCACAGCGTTGCCGCGAATCCCTTGCTTGCCGTACTGCGCGGCAACCAGTTTGGGCAGCATCAGCAACGCCGCCTTGGAGGTGGCGTAACCAGTCAGCGACATATCTCCCTGCACCCCCAGACCAGAGGTGGCAAAAATAATCGAGCCGCCAGCTTGCTCCAGCATCACCGGGACGACGTGTTTGGTACATAGCACCGCTCCACGCAGGTTGACAGCGATGGCCCGGTCGAAAGCGCCCATGTCGAGATTCGCCAGGTCGCAATCGCGCTGCCGCTGCTCGGCATTGAGCACCGCAGCATTGTTATGCAGCACGTCAATGCGACCGAAATGGTCTTTGACCTGGCCAACCATGGCGTGGACATCCTCTTCCGACGAAACATCGGTACGGATGCCCAACGCCTCGTGACCAGAAGATCGCAAGGAAGCCGCCACTTCCACAGCAGCCTCTCCATTGATGTCGACTAAGGCGACAGAGGCACCATGGGAGGCTAATACCCGCGCGCATTCGGCCCCCAGTCCGCCACCGGCGCCGGTGACAATCGCAACACGTCCAGACAGTTTTCCCATAGTGGTCATGACCTTGTTCTCCACCCCACTTTCAACTCGTTCCCATTACTCACCGGTGAAGCGCGGTTCGCGCCGCTCGGCAAATGCCAGTGCGGCCTCGCGCCGATCCTTGGTTGGTGCCAGGAGCGCGAACAGGTCCAACTCAAGATCAAGCCCGCGCTTGATGTCCAGCTCCAACGCAGCCCGCGCGGCCTGCTTGACGTATGCCGAAGCGGCCGGCGGCTTGGCAGCTATCAGCCGAGCAAGTGCTGCGACCTCATCAAGCCAGTTGGACTCGTCGCTCGCCAGGCGAGTGACCAGGCCAATTCGGCGTGCCTCATCGGCTCTCACGCGCTCGCCAGTCAACAACAGATCCATGGCCAAGCCCGGAGCCACGACTCGCGCCAGGCGCTGGGTTCCACCGCCGCCAGGGATGAGTCCCAGTCCGGTTTCCGGCAGGGCGAACACTGCATTCGGTGCAGCAAATCGGATATCACAGGCTAGAGCCAACTCGAGCCCTCCCCCCATGCAGTACCCATGAATGGCGGCTATCACCGGCTTGCAGATGCCGTCCAGGGACTCGATCCAGCGCGAACGCTCCATACGTTGGCGAACCTGTATGGCCGACTCTTCACCACGTTTTTCCTTGATGTCCGCCCCAGCACAAAAGCCTCGTTCACCCTCACCGCGAATCAGGATGACCCGCACCTGCGGGTCGGATTCCAGCAGCCCTAGGGCCTTCGGTACACCAAGGCGGATATCGTCGTTGATCGCATTGATCTGCCCGGGTCGGGTCAGCACGATCCAGCCCAGAGCGGAATCTCGTTCGACGCGGACAGACTCATTGATCAACAGCGGATCCAATGCATCCGAACCGGAGGTCATACACTCACCTCCTCGAACTCGAACACTTGGCCGTCCAGCTCCCTAGGATCGACCTTGATCAGCGGCCGGCCACCAACTGCCTCGCTCGACTCGATCCACCGGAAAGCTGTACCCCGCGCACGCAGATCTTCGGCCTTGGCTGCCAGGTCGTTGACGCCGATACGGATGTAGTACGGGCCCGGGCCCCAATTGTTCAAGTAGTGGCCGGCATCGGTGTTCCATTGAGTTGCCTCAAGCACATCGAGGGTCGCACTGTTGGCAACAGTAAAGCCCATGCGCGCACGTCGGTAACCTTCCTCTCGCAGTTGTTCCACCGGACCACTGGGTTCCCAGTCAAGGTTAGTGGACACCTTGCGCAAGGTCTCGTCCAAGTCACGCACCAGGAAGCCGCGAGCAGTCACCCGCACCATACTGCCGGGCGCTAGATCGCGAGGTTGTGCCGGCGGCAGGGTGTAGGTTTCCGCCGGCATCTGCAGCGGTTCGGTCTCCATGATCTCGATGCATAGACCACCGTCGACCGAGGGCTGGTAATACGGCCGCTCCGGCGTGGCGCCGAGCCACAGGCGATCAAATGGCATCTCCGGCGTGCGCTGTGCCATGCGGAACGGCAGGCGGCGGCGCATCAGCTTATCTACCAGCACAACGAACTTCTCGCGATGCAGAGCCAGGACGATGGAGTGGGTAATCATCGGCCGGTGATGCCCCTGATAGTCCTTGAGGCTTTCCAGGAAATCGTGGAACAACGGGTCTCCGGGATTCGGCTTGTCGAGGTGCCACTGCGGCTCAATGCGCGTCGGCGCTACCGCCAGGGATTTGTGCACCCTCAGAAAATGCGCGATGTAGGGATGGTTGTCGAACGCCTGCCGCCACCGCTCATGCTTATAGATACCAAGCTTGTCTACCAACTTCTCGGCCATCCCGTCAGGATCCGGCACCATCATGTCGGCGCTCATCAACAATTCGAACATGCGATTTTCCTCTTGTCGTCGGCTAGGCACGGCGGAATGCCACTGAGCATCCGCCCCTGCGGACTGGATTGATCAATGGGCGGTAGCAGCCTGGGTATTCGCGTCTGTACCTTTCCCGAGAGAGACAGGCGCTGTGCTACCAGCCACTTGGGGCTCCGCGGGACGTGCTTTGGGGTTGAGCAGGAAGTGGGACAGGGCCGGGATGAGGACAAGGGCACCGAGCATGTTCCAGAGGAACATAAAGGTCAGCAGGACGCCCATGTCAGCCTGGAACTTGATGGGTGACCAGGCCCAGGTAACGACCCCCGCCGCCATGGTCAAACCGATCAGGGCAACCACTCTGCCGGTAAAGTCGAGGGAGCGCCGATAAGCCACGATCAAGCTGCCACCACGCTCCTGCACCGCCAACTGCACACTGAGCAGATACAGGGCATAGTCGACGCCGACGCCCACGCCCACGGCGATGACCGGTAAGGTCGCTACCTTCAGGCCAATGCCCAGCCACACCATCAAAGCCTTGCAGATGATGGTCGTCATCAGCAACGGTATCAGCGCTACCAGCGTGGCGCGCCAGCTACGGAAGGTGAGTAGGCAAAGTAGAGCCGTGGCGCCGTATACCGCCAGGTACATGGTGACGATGCCCCGCTCCACCTCGATATTGGTAGCAGCCTCGATACCGGCGTTACCGGCAGCAAGGAGGAACTCGACCGGTTGCTCTCCAGTGCTGACGTTATTCTGTTTGGCGAACTCCTCGGCAACCCGCAGCACGCGAGTGAGCGTGTCAGCCTTGTGATCAGCCAGGTAGGCGATCAGCGGTGTAACCGAACATTTCTGGTTGGTGATTCCCGGTGCGGAGATCATCGCCGAATCGACCGAGGAGTTGGTGATTGCCTGGTCGCGACTGATGGTCAGCCACTTGCCACTACCTTCAGCCATGCCCGCAGTGAAGAAACGGACGGTCTCGGCCAGCGAACTGGTGGTCTGCACTCCCTCAGTCTGGCGCAACTGCCAAGCCAGCCGGTCCATGGTCTGCAACGGCTGGTAAAGGCGGCAGTTGTCCTCATTGGTCTTCATGATCACCACGAACTGGTCGCTAGACAGCCCATAGTTAGCGGTGATGAATGCGTTGTCCCGGTTGTAGCGCGAGTCTGGCCGCAACTCCGGCGCCCCAGGGTCAAGGTCACCGACCTTGAGGTGAAGCATGACCACACTGCAGGCTGCGGTAACGATAACGGACAAGGCGATCACGCCGATCGACCAGGGACGCTCGGTGAAACGGTCAAGACCATGCCAGATATGGCCGAGGAATCCGCGGTTAGACTCCCCGGCGCGATCCTTCTCAATGGCGATCCGTGCAGCCTTCTGACTTACCCCGAGATAAGACAGCGCTACGGGGATCAGCAGCAATTTGGTGAAGATCAGCACAGCCACACCGATACTAGTGGTCAAGGCCAGGTCGCGAATTACCGGGATGTCGATGATCACCAGGACGGCGAAGCCGACGATATTACACAGCAACGCTGTCAACCCGGTCAGGAACAAACGGCGGAAGGTGTAACGGGCAGCGATGTACTTATGTGTGCCACGTCCGATGTCCTGGAGAATGCCGTTCATCTTCTGCGTGCCATGGGAAATCCCTATGGCGAAGATCAGGAACGGCACCAGGATCGAGTAAGGATCCAGTTCGTAGCCGAGTAACTCCATCAGGCCAAGCAGCCAGATTACGCCAGCCACGGCGATGCCAACCAGCAGCAAAGTGCTGCGCAGGCAGCGGGTATAGAAGTAGACGAAGACTGCGGCGATGATCACCGACGCGCCGAAGAACAGCATGACCGCATAGAGGCCATCGATCAGATCACCGACCAGTTTGCTGAAGCCAACGATATGGATACCAATCGACTCGCTCTCCATCGACCGTAACTGGTTCTCCAACTGGCTGGAGAACTCACGGTAGTTCAGCGGCTGGCCAGTCTGGGGATTGGTTTCCAATAAGGGGGCGACAATCATGCTGGATCGATTGTCGTTGGCCACCAGGCTTCCCAAGATGCCTGCGCGCGCGATATTGCGCCGAAGCTTGTCGATGGACGTCGGGCTACCGTTGTAATCGGCAGGCATCACCGCACCGCCGTCGATACCCTCCTCGGTGACCTCCTTCCAGCGCACGATCGGCATCCACAGAGATTTCATCCAGGACCGATCGACCCCAGGAATCAGGTATAGGGTGTCATTCACCTTCTGCAGTGCGGTCAGGTAGTCATGGTCGTAGATATCTCCCTGCTTGTTCTCCACCACGATCCGCACGCTGTTACCGAGCCCCGGCAACTCGCTCTTGTAGGCAAGATAATTTTTGATGTACGGGCTGGTGCTAGGAATCATCTTTTCGAAGCTGGCATTGACCTGCAAGCGAGTCGCATGGAAACCCAGCACCAGGGTGGCAACAAGGCATACCAGCAACACCAGGATGCGATTGTTGAAGATCACTCGCTCGAGATACCCGCCGGAGGTCATGTCGAAATCCCGAAGGTTAGGGATCACCGGCATTCCACTGTTGTACTTCTGCTCGACCATTTCTACGCTCTCTCTGGAGGGTAAGCCGCTGGTTTATTTCGCCGTAGCGATCTGCACTACCCGTGCGCCGGCATAGGTAGCAACAAGCAAGTGGCCATCCTGTCCAGTTCGGCTCGCCGCATAAACTTCGCTGGAGCGCATCGGCTCGAGGGGCCGCACCAGCAATGAACTCGGTTCGAGTACCGCCAACCGCCCGCTCTGGCTGACCAGCACCAGCGAACCCGCTTCTTCAACCAGGCCCACCACACTGCTGTCCAATCCGGCTTCCACCTTGCGCCAGTCCCGGCCATCATCCTGGCTGGCATACAGATTTCCGCGCAGGCCATAGGCAAGCAGCAAGCCATCATGCGCGGCAACACCAAAGAAGGTTCCGCCATAGGGCGTCTCGACTCTAACGAAGCGCTGCGACTCGGCGTCCAAGCGCATCAGTAGCCCTTGCTCACCACAGGCGTAAAACTGACCGTGGTGTTGGGCAAGACCATAGAGATGCATCCGCCGCTCGTTATCTGCGCGCTCAATCCAGGGCTCCCAGGTGGCTCCTGCATCTTCGCTGCGCAGCATGAGTCCGAAAGCGCCGACTACAAAGCCGGTACCCTTGTCATCGAAGGAGACATCGAGCAACGGGGTGGGCAAGACATCCGGTGTCGCAGAGGTTTTCATTGCTAGGTCAATTTCACGCAGCAAGTCGCCAGCCTGCTGATCTCCGGCTTTCTCTGCTCGCGAGTAGTACTCGCGCAGCAACACAAGCACCTGTCTTCCATCCAGGCGTACCTGCCAGCTCCGACCACCGTCACCGCTGTGCAATAGCAAAGCGTCGTGGCCGACAATCCAGCCATTCTTCGGATCGGTGAAGCGTACTTGCACCAGGTCGCTGGAAACTGGACTGGGAACCTGGCTCCAATTCTGGCCATAGTCTTCCGAGCGCAGGATCACACCATGTGGACCGACACCGAGCAGTGCCTCGCCCGAGTAGGTCACAGCAACCATTGGAGGGCGTATATGGGGGCTTATCTTCAGAGCAGGCTTGCTCAGGACGTCATGCCCGACAACCGTCGCCGCACCAGCAAACGACGAAGCGGACAGCAACAGAGAGGTCGAAGCCACAGCCAACAGTACCTGCCGGCGAACTTGCCATCTGCCAGTCAGCAGGCGGTGCATCGAGTGGATCAGGTCACGGCAAGGGCTTGTCATTGTTATTTTCCTCAACCACCGGGCGCGTCCGGCCAAAGCAACCACACCGGCGCGCCCATTTCTTGTCATCTGCCCACGCAAGCAATATCGCGCAGGCTCACAGTCAACGCTGAGTGACGCGGGAAACGATCGCCTCCGGGTTCATCTGACGTTCCGAATAGGGCACATCGGTGAAGCGATAACCACCTTTAAGCGCATCGTTCAGCAGTGCCCACATCCCCTTGTTGAAGTCGTACACGACGTTTTTAACGTTGTACGGGATGTTCTTGTCGTAGATCTGCACGCCACTGAGGAAGATCGACCGGTACAGTGCACCGCTCTTGTCCCAGGCGTCGTAAAGGCCGATGCCGAAGGTATCTTCGTCGAGGTAGTAGGTACGCTTGCTGTAGACGTGGCGCATGCCCGGCTTGAGCGTGGCTTCGACCACCCAGACACGGTGCAGCTCCCAGCGCTCGCAAGCGGGGTTGGCGTGACTCTTGAGGAATTGCTCGTCCTGCTTGCAACCGAAGTAGAACTTGTAGGCGTTATAGGGAATGTACATTTCCTTACGGCCTACCAGTTTGTAGTCGAAGCGGTCCTGGCTACCAGAGAACATCTGCAGTTCATCGAACAAAGTCACTCCACCCTGGCTAGCTACAGGAGTGTCGAAGTTGAACTCAGGAGCCAACTTGACCCGGCGCTGCCCTGGGGTGTAGCTGAAGGAACGGCGCGGCTTGGATTCCGGATCGAGGTAATCGTTGAGGACGATCACCTCTCCCGCCCGCCGCGCGGGGAAGTTGTTCAGCGAATACACCCTGGCGTACATCATCGGATCGCGATCAGCCTGGCTGGTCTGGTAGAACGGCGTTTCTTCGAAGGTCGCCTGCTCAGCGGTCTTAGTCACTTGGCCATTCGTATCTATCACCCAGCTATTGGAAGAGCTGGTGGTGGAATAGCCCGGACCAATCTTGTAGCGCAGTTGCTGATTCCACATCACCTCGTTGCCGTTCTTCGGGATAGGGAACGGCAGGCCGCCACGACAGGCAGGGTCGACCGCTAGGCCATCCTTTTGCACCTGGCAGCCGGTGGCATTGCGTAGTGTGGCGTTTACCACTGCGTCGGGATAGGCGGTTGTCCGATGGCTTGGGTAGATATCCATGTACCAGGTATCAGGATTGCGCTTGAGGAGGGCCTTTTGTCCCTCACTGAGCTTGTCCGCGTACTTGTCGGCATTCGCAGCAGTGATGCGGAACAGGGGTTTCTCATCCTTGAAGGGATCGACCCAGAATCCACTGTCCGGCTGGAACCCAGGCGGGGCCTTCTTCAGCCCCCCCTCATAGGCAGGGATGGTGCCATCGGCATTACCAGCTTTGATCGCCCCCCAGGGCGTCAGGTCCTTGCCAAGTTCAGCGGCCTCCTGCTGGCTCACTGCAGCCAGTACCGGCAAAGAGAGTCCACTAAAGGCAAGGGCTAAGGCGAGTCGAAGTTTCATGACCAGTCTCCGTTCTTGGAATTATTAAAAGGAGGTTTTGTAGGTGAAGACCAACCAACCACGGTCGGTCCCGCCAACGTTACCGTTGCCATTGACCATCCGCTCGCCATTGGCATTCAGGGAGTTCTTCTCCTGCGCGGATACGTCGGCATAGCGCAGGCTGAATTCATGTTCCTGGCGGTAGGTCATCTTGGCACCGACCGACCATGAAAGCGCGCCCTCACTGCCACCGCCTGCGCTGGCGGCATTGCCATGCAGGCCATAGTTAATGGTCAGCGGCACATCAAGGGTCCACGATGGCAGGATTTCGACATATTGCGGGGTGTAGTTCACCGCCACTGCATAGTAGTCACGGGTAGAGCAACCATCGGATTTGTCCCCCTTACCACCGGTTTGAACATCTACGCAGTTGTAGCCTTCTCCCTTGTACAGCTCCTCGTGCTCCGTCACCTTATCCAAATGGCTGTAAGCGAACTCAGTAACCAGCGTTGCGTTATCGGCGATGAAGTTACGCGGCACACCGTACACGGCGTTGGCCACGAAGTGGATGGTGTCGCCACGCGGCCCCTCGTCGTCCAGCAGGCTAACCCCCGTAGCATTGAGCGCCCCATCCTTGCGATAGGACAGCTCAGCACCTACTGCAGCGCTGCCGATAGCCCGGGAAGCACTGACCCCCAGCAACTTGACATCCCGCGGATAAACCAGTCGATATTGGCGATGAGCAGCATCCACCTGTGGCGATAGCCAGGGTTGGTAATCGTCGAACTGGCGATAGTAAGCACCGAAAGTAGTTTCGATAGCCTCGACATTTAGCTTGGCCATCACTCCCCAGTTCTCGCCATCGCGCCCACGCTTAGAAGACGCATGATTGAGATTGAAGCCTGGAGCCGCAGGCAACCTGTCAGGGCCTTCGAAGAAGGGGTCGGCTGCGCCGAAGTAGGTTCCACCGTACGGGAAGCGGGTGTTATCCCACTCGTAGAAATACTGACCGGCAATGGAGAGGTTGTCGGTGACTTGGGCTTTCGCCGAAATCTGCCCGATCGGCAGGAATACCTCTTTAGTCTCAATACCTGGACTGGTCACTGCTTTCATGCCATCGGTAGGTGCCTGGGAATAAGACACTGCATGGGCGCCGAACAGTAGCCCCTCCCCCCAGTAGTTGGTGTGCCGGCCAACCTTGACGTTGACGGGCGTCTGCCCCAACTGAAAGTTGCTCCACACAAAGGCATCCAGGATTTCACCGGAGGGGCCGAGTGCATAACGTTTGGTTTCGGAACTGTATCGATCCCGGTTGTAACTGGTCGAATAGCCCGGGACGTTACTCTTCACGTCAGTATCGTGGTAGGCATCGTCGTACCAGGCCGCGGCGCTCAGGCGTGCGCCGTACTGATCGCGGAAGGAGAGGTCAATCTCACTGAGCAAATCAAGGCGATTGGTGACGATATCGCCTTTGTCGAACTTGCCATCGGACTCGTCGTAGTTCGGGTTGTTCATGATCTTGTGATCCTGCCCCTCAGTCCGAACCCCGAGGTTGTACCGCACGGTGTTGTCCCAGCGCAGTCGCAGGTCGGGGTTACCGACATCGATATCCATCGCCATCACGCCACCGACCTGCCCCATTACAGCCAAGGCCAGACCGCTGAGAACGAGGGACTTGCGCCCAGACATCTTCATTGCCATCGCGTTCATCTCAGATCCTTTTATTTTTATTTTCAAACACTTAGGAGCGGAATCGCACTACTGCCCCTACCGGCCTCGCCTGAGCCCCTCGGCAATTTATGTACAACAATCGCAGAAACGTTCCATCAAACCTATCAGCACCCTAGCCGACTACTGCAAAAAATTCCATATGCAGATTTCAATTCTATACTCAGAATAATACACGCGCACTGAGCTCCCTGCTTAGAGGCGCCCCACGCTCCCGGAATACACGCAGCTTGGCCCCATATGGGACCTTCACAGACGCCGGGCCAGGCAGAGTGCGAGAGGCGAACACAAAATAAACACAACGAGTTTTTTTGTTCAATATTTTCTTTAAAAAACCCGCTCCCTAGGATTTAATGCGGCTCAACAGGCTGGCATCCATCGGATACCTTCGGCCATCGGCAACAACAGGAGACTCCATGCACATCGACCTCAGAGGTAAACGAGTCATCGTGACCGGCGCGTCGCGAGGCATTGGTAAGGCAATCGCCCAAGCATTTGCCGACGAAGGCGCGAAAGTGGCTATTTGCGCCCGCACCTTGGAAGCTGTGACGAGCGCTGGCCAGGAACTGCAAAGAACCGCGCAGGCCGTCATTGCTCGTGCCGTCGATGTCACCGATACAACGAGAGTCAAGGCATTTGTCACCGAGGTGGCCGAGACCTGGGGCGGAGTGGACGTCCTGGTCAACAATGCAGGTCAAGGCAAAGGCGGCAACCTGGACACCCTGACGCCAGAGGCCATCCTCGAACACGCCAATATCCTGCAGATGGGTCACTATCGTTTCGTCCAGGCAGTGGTTCCATACATGCGCGCTCAGCACTGGGGACGGATCATAGAAATCAACGCCCTCGCCGGGAGCGTGCCCACCCCGGACGGCATCCCCTCGGTGATCAATCGAGCCTCCTGCATCGCCCTCTCGCGCTCACTGGGCATGTCCCTGGCGCGAGACAACATCCTCGTCAACAGCCTGAACATGGGCTGGATCGACACCGGGCAGTGGGAGCGCCATTACAAGGAGATGCCACCAGGCGTAAGCCGCGAGGAGTTCAACGAGATGGTACTCAAGGTGGTTCCACTCGGCCGCTTCGGCAAGCCTGAGGACGTCGCCGGCATGGCTCTGTTCCTGGCCAGTGAGTACGCTGCGTTCATCAGCGCCGCGTCCATCGATATCAGCGGCGGCATGGGTGGGCAGATAGCCTATTTCCCGACTCTCAAGCGCGATTTCGTCGAAACAGCCCGGAAGCGCAACGAACAAGCCTGAGAGAACCGATTCCCGCCTCAAACGAAAGGAGCAGAACAACATGACCCAGGCGATCTACGACATCCCTCTCAAGAGCATCGAAGGCGATGCCCTGACGCTCAAGCGCTTCAAGGGTAAGGTACTGCTGGTGGTGAACGTTGCTTCGAAGTGCGGGCTCACCCCCCAGTATGCTGGTCTGGAAAAGCTCTACGAGGACAAGGGTGCGGCCGGGCTCGAGATCCTGGGCTTTCCAGCAAATGACTTCAAGGAACAGGAGCCCGGCAGCGACGAGGAAATCAAGGCATTCTGCGAACTGAACTACGCCGTCCGGTTCACCCTGTTCTCCAAGATCGCGGTGACCGGCGAAAACCGCCATCCCCTGTATCGGCTGCTGACGGAGGCACAACCACACACCGTTGGCGAAGGTCCGATGCGTGAACGTCTCAAAGGCTATGGCATAGAAGCCGGGCCGATTCCCGCGGTACTGTGGAACTTCGAGAAGTTCCTGGTCAGCCGTGACGGACAGGTGGTTGGCCGCTTCGCCCCGGATGTGGCGACGGACGATCCGCGTCTACTTCAGGCCATCGAAATCGAGCTGAACAAGCACTAGAAACTGCCCCTGATCGCACGCATCGAGCCGAGGCGGGCTGTGCACTCCCTCTCGGCCGATGTCTACCAGCGCGTTTAGGAAGCACATGCCATGATCAGGAACTGCCGGAATGCCTGGGCGGGCTCCGGTAGGTCGGCGTCGGGATGCCAAACCAATCCGAGTTCCATGGGCGGAATGGCATCGGCTAATGGACGCGCCTCGATTTTCTTGCCCTCCAGGGACCAGGCGCGATAAAGCATGTCGGACAGGATGGCGACGCCAAAACCGTGCGCCACTAGACCACGCAGGGCTTCCATCGAAGAGGTGCGGAACGCCACCTGTGGCGCTAGCCCCTGCGCCTCCCAGTAACGGTTAGTCGAGACATCCCCCTCGTCCACTGTGGCCAGAATATAGGCGTGCCCGGCGACATCCTCGAGAGTGACGGAGCTCGCCGTCATCAGAGGATGCTGGCTAGCAAGCCAGAGCTGGCGCCGAGAACGGATCAGTACATGATGCTCGAAGCGGGACAGGTCCTGACTGTTGGAGGTGATCGCCAACCCCAGGTCAAGGCAACCGTCGGCCACTGCAGCCTCGATGCTCGAACGGTCCATGTCGATGAGGTTGATTTCCACTTGAGGGTAACTGCGCTTGAAGCGCGCCAAAAGCGCCGGTAGGAAGTAGCCTAGCACCGTGTAAGACGCCCCGACCCTCACGACTCCCTGCATCGAATGACCGAGCAACAGCGGCTCACTGAGGGCATCCTGCAGGGTATCTAGAATATGTCGGGCATGCAGGGCAAACTTGTGTCCCTCGGCAGTCAGTGCCACTCCATAAGGTAAGCGCTCGAACAAACTAGCCCCCAACGTTTCCTCAAGCTGCAGGACGGCCGCAGTGATTGCCGATTGCGATACATGCACCTTGAGTGCGGCCTGGGAGAACTGGCCGGCGTCAGCTGCCGCTACGAAGTAACGGAGTTGCCGCATGGAGATGTCCTTGCCTTTTACCATCTGCTTTCCGATACCCGCCCCATATTTTTACGAATCGCCTTCGTGATCGCGCTGGTTAGAGTTGGGCTTAGACGAAAACACCGCCGTGCCCGGTGTTCCTGCAACCGTTCACCTTTCAGTTGCTAGCCAACAGGCATTTGCTGATCGAGCAGGTCGCCTATGGTGCCGGCTTCCAGAATGCCGCTGCTTTCACCGCAGCCTTTCGCATCGAAGCCGGATTGATAGCAGAGGAGTTCCGTCGCCAGCGCAACAATTACAGCCCCTCTTAGCGGAGCGGCAGTACAGTCCGCTCCGCACCCCAGCAAGCATTAGGCTTCTTAACGCCAGGATGCGGATCGCGGTACCCAAACAGCTCAGCGTTTGATGCGTGCAGTGATCTTCGCGTGCGGGCCGGCCGCTTGTGCTGCCCAGGCTTCAGCGGCCTGGTCCAGGGTGTAGTCCATATAGTCAATCCAAATATCCTGCTCCTTAGCGATCTTCAGGAGACGCCGCCAGATCTGCTCACGCTCGATCGGTGGACGCTGACCGGTGCCTATACAAGACAACGAGCGAAACAGCAGGTCGGCAATGTCCAGGTTGACCTGCCGCCCCGCCCCGGTACCGATAGTCATAATCCGCGCCCCCCAGTTGGTGGCCTTCAGGGCGGTGAGCAGCGGTTGGCCACAGACCAGATCGAGGACCACATCGAACCCACCGTCGGCGGCATCCTTAAGTGCGGTCACGTCGTCCGCCCTCCCCAGAGTTACCACCTCATCAGCTATACCGCGTGATTTCAGGCCCAACAGGGCTTGCTCCGAGCGTGCGGCACCCACCACTTTACCCGCCCCCATACCACGCGCCAGTTGTAAAGCGATCTGACCCAGGGTACCGGTGGCACCCAGGATGAGCACTTTCTCGCCCTTCTGGATCTCGGCTTTCTCCAACGGCACTATGGCCCCAGTAGCGGCGATGCCCATGCTGATGGCGGTCTTGTCGTCGACGTCGTCCGGTACCTCCCACACCTCGGGAGCAGGTACCAGGGTACGCTCGGCCCAGGCCCCGAATGGCGCTACCGAGCGCTCACCAAAATACACGCGGCGGCCATCGCTAGCGTGCCCCACGCCCTCTCCACGAATCACGCAGGGATACTCAACCCCTAGGCGGTAGGCACCGAGCACATCCCAGCCACCGAGACCGGCGGTGTCGACGTCGATCAGGACCGCGCCGTCCTGCAACTCGGGCTCACAGAAATCACCCACCAACGGTAGGGCATTGCGTTCGGAAATCACAGCAGCACGCATACAGCCTCCTTCTTGTTTTTCTACACGAACTCAGAAGCAGACTAATTGAACATATTTTAGTAATTTGTCCATAAAATTTTCCGTGCACTACGCCGCCCCTGCCTGAAGTGTGGATACCCCCTGCGTCAGCAACAACAACGGGCCGATCAGGAAGCAGGCGAACTAGAAGCGTGGCTATCACTGATCAGGAACAACAAGGCAAACAGCAAGGGCGCGGCAGCAGCGCCAGCGGTAACCAGCCCCAGGTACACGCCGAACAAGCGAGCGTAATCACGCATGCCAAAGTATCCGCTGCGATGTCGAACGCCGCGCCGGCGCCAATCGGGTATCGCCGAAACGCAGAAATCCATTACCGAAAGGCACAGACGAAACCAAGGTATTAGATTTTCAGATACCTGTAAGTAATTTTTATCACTCAACAAAAAATGAACACTAACCAATACTTCGTTCAATAAAATGCGATACGTCCTGGCGCGGTCGCAACGACAAGAACCATTGGAGGTTAGCCGTGAGCACACCACTCTCCCTGGAAGACAAGTACGCCCAGAAGACCGGAAAGGCCCTTATGACAGGGATCCAGGCACTGGTCCGGCTACCGTTGATGCAACGCCAGCGCGACCTCGACAACGGCCTCGACACAGCAGGCTTTATCTCCGGCTATCGCGGTTCCCCCCTCGGTGGCTTCGACCAGGCGCTGTGGAAAGCCCGCGACCACCTCAAGCAGCACCAGGTATTGTTCCAGCCGGGGGTCAATGAAGACCTCGCGGCCACCTCGCTGTGGGGTACCCAGCAGGTCAACCTGTTCCCCGGCGCCAAGCACGACGGCGTGTTTGGCATCTGGTACGGCAAGGGCCCCGGCGTGGATCGCTGCGGTGATGTGTTCCGCCACGCCAATGCCGCCGGTACCTCACGCTTCGGCGGCGTGCTGGCCATTGCCGGCGATGACCATGGCGCCCGCTCGTCCTCGCTTCCGCATCAGACCGAACACATTTTCAAGGCCGTGATGATGCCGGTGCTGGCACCGTCCGGCGTACAGGAGTACCTCGACTATGGTCTGCACGGATTCGCCATGTCGCGTTACTCCGGGTGCTGGGTAGCGCTCAAGGCGGTGGCCGACACCGTAGAAAGCGCGGCTATCGTCGACCTTGACATCAATCGCGTGAAGCCAGTCATTCCCGATTTCGCCCTGCCTGAAGGCGGCCTCAATATCCGCTGGCCAGACCCTCCGCTGGCCCAGGAACAGCGCTTGCTGGAGCACAAACTCTACGCAGCAGCCGCCTATGCCCGAGCCAACGGCCTCAACCGAGTGACTCTGGACTCGAGTCGGGCACGCATCGGCATCATCACCTCCGGCAAGTCCTATCTGGATGTGTGCCAGGCGCTGGACATCCTCGGAATCGACCAGGAGCAGGCCGAGCGGATCGGCCTGCGAGTCTACAAGGTCGGCATGGTCTGGCCGCTGGAGGCAGAGGGGGTGCGCCAGTTCGCCGAAGGGCTGGAAGAGATCGTAGTGGTCGAGGAAAAGCGCCACATGATCGAGTACCAGCTCAAGGAGGAGCTGTACAACTGGCGCGAAGATGTGCGCCCGCGCATCGTCGGCAAGTTCGACGACAAGGGCGAATGGAGCCTGCCGCACACCGATTGGCTGCTGCCGGCAATCAACGACCTGACGCCAGCGCAGATCGCCCGCGCCTTGGCCAAGCGCATCTTGCGTTTGCACCCGCACGGTTCGCTACAGATGCACCTGGCGGTGCTAGATGCCCAACTCGGTTGCAAGCAGCAATTGAGCAACCTGATGGAGCGGGTACCGCACTACTGCTCCGGATGTCCTCACAACTCCTCGACTAAAGTACCAGAAGGCAGCCGAGCTCTGGCAGGCATCGGCTGCCATTACATGGCGGCTTGGATCTATCCGCGCACCGAGACCTTCAGCCAGATGGGCGGCGAAGGCGTGGCCTGGGTCGGCCAGGCGCCATTCACAGAAACCCGCCACGTGTTCGCCAATCTCGGCGATGGCACCTATTTCCACTCTGGCCTGCTAGCCATCCGTGCAGCCGTGGCGGCCAAAGTATCGATCACCTACAAAATCCTCTACAACGATGCTGTGGCGATGACCGGAGGGCAACCGGTGGACGGCAGCTTGAGCGTGGCGCAGATCTCCCGCCAACTCGCCGCCGAAGGCGTTCAGCGAATCGTGGTGGTCAGCGACGATCCGGACAGATACCAGGAAGTACACGACCTAGCAGCCGGGGTACCGGTCCTACGCCGCGACCTGATGGAAGAAGTACAGAAGCAGTTGCGTGAGTTTCCCGGTGTCTCCGCGATCATCTATGACCAAACCTGTGCTGCCGAGAAGCGCCGCCGTCGCAAGCGCGGCAAATTTCCCGATCCGGCGCGTCGGGTGGTGATCAACGAGGCGGTTTGCGAAGGCTGCGGCGATTGCAGTAATAAGTCCAACTGCATGTCGGTAGTCGCAGTGGAGACCGAGTTCGGTAGCAAGCGAGCGATTGACCAGTCGTCCTGCAACAAAGACTTCACCTGCCTCTCTGGATTTTGCCCAAGCTTTGTCACCGTCGAAGGCGGCCGGCTGCGCAAGCCCAAAGCGCTGGTGCAGAGCGCCGGGGATGTCTGGGAGCTTCCCCAGCCGCTGCTGCCCGACCTCGGACAGCCCTACAGCATCTTAGTCACCGGCGTCGGTGGTACCGGCGTAGTCACCATCGGCGCCCTCCTGGGTATGGCAGCCTTCATCGAGGGCAAGGGCGTGCTGAACCTGGACATGGCCGGGATGGCGCAGAAAGGTGGCGCGGTTTGGTCACACATCCGCATCGCCGCTCGCCAGGAACAACTGTTCGCCCCCCGCATCGCAGAGGGCGAGGCCAGCCTGTTGCTGGGCTGCGACCTGGTGGTAAGCGCCAACACAGAGACCCTGGCCAAGCTACGCCAGGGCGTTAGTCACGCTCTGATCAACAGCGAGGAAAACATCACCAGCGCCTTCGTCCGCACCTTCTCCCGCCAGGCAGAATCCGGTGACCTGCTGGAAAACCCCGACCCGCGCTTCCGCAGTCCCGAAATGGCCGCACAGATCAACGAAGCAGTCGGCGCGGAGCGGGCGGAATTCGTCGATGCCAGCGCCATCGCTACCGCTCTGATGGGCGACTCCATCGCCACCAATACCTTCATGCTCGGCTATGCCTACCAGAAAGGCTGGTTGCCGGTGGGGGAGACGGCCTTGCTGGAGGCCATCGAACTTAACGGCACGGCGGTTGAGTTCAATCGTACTGCCTTCGTTTGGGGCCGCCGCTCCGCAGCTGACTCACAACGAGTACACCAGTTGCTCGCAGCGGGCAGAGTCCAGAGCAGCGACCGGCAATTGTCGCAGACCCTGGACGAGATCGTTGCCCGGCGCACCGAGATACTGACCGATTATCAAGACGCAGCCTATGCCGAGCGCTACCGCAAGCGCGTCGAACGCTTCAGCGTCGCGGAAAGCACCCTCAATGGCCAGCCCGGCGCCCTCACCGAGGCAGTGGCGCGCAATTACTTCAAGGCACTCGCGATCAAGGACGAGTATGAAGTGGCCCGTCTATTCGCCAACGACGAGTTCATTCGTAAGATCGAGGCAACCTTCGAAGGTGATTACCACCTGAACTTCCATCTGGCTCCGCCACTGCTCAACAAGACCGCACCGGGCGTGGAAGCGGCCAAGCGCAGCTTCGGCCCCTGGATGCTCAAAGGCTTACGCCTGCTCAGTCGTTTCCGTCGCCTGCGTAACACCTGGCTCGACCCCTTCGCCCGCACCCATGAGCGCAAGGTCGAGCGCGCATGGCTGGAAAGCTACGAGGCGATCCTCGACGAAGTGCTGGCCCGATTCACTGCCGACAACCTCGCCACCGCCTTGGAACTAGCTCGATTGCCGGATGCCGTACGCGGCTATGGCCCGGTCAAGGAGCGCTATCTAGCCCACGCCGAAACGCGCAAGACACAATTGCTAGCCCGGTTGCGTGGTGAAGCACAGTTCCACGACGCCACTCAGCCAACTGGCATGAGTGCACTCATCCAAGTCACCCAGCTGTGACCACGACGAGAGCTCGAGCCGGAGCCAGTTTTATGCGGAGAGATAGCATGCAAGACGTCGTCGTCGCCGATCGTACTGCCATCGGTGCCATCCAGGACAGCCTGGCCGACTTCAGTGCAGTCAAACTAGGCAGCGCCGTAATCCGCACCCTGCTAGAAAAAACAGACGTGGCTCCAACCTACTTAGATGAAGTGACTCTCGGCCAGGTGCTTTCCGAGAGCTGCGGACAGAATCCGGCACGCCGGGCGGCAATCACCGCCGGGCTGCCTTATATCGTGCCCGTCCGTGAGTAAGCTGTGCGGGTCAAGTCTGAGACTGTCGCCACGGCGGCCCCAGACGATCCGCTGCCGTGATGGGAGTGATGGGTGTTGTCCGCTCCCAGCCAGCCGCAAATACCTGGAAAAGGCCAGCTGGGAATTGGCCGATCTCGACCTGATAGAAGCCGACGAAGCCTTCGCCGCGCAGGCTCTTTCAGTTGGCAGGAAGCCGGGTTGGGATATCGACAAAGTCAATGTCAATGATGGGGACATCGCTCTTGGCTACCCGATCGGCCTTTCCGGCAGCCAGGTACTGGTTACCCTCCTGTGCGAAATGAACCGCCGCGATACCAGGAAGGGCCTTGCCACATTGTACATCGGTGGAGGCCTGGAGCTTGCCTTGACGCTGCATCGAGATTAATCGTGAAATTAGCCATATCGACTGCCGAGTCCGACTGCCCAGCCGCCGAATCGATGCTATATCGGCACGGGGAACACGCAAAGCCGCAACAGGTCGAACAGACTAGCTCTCACGAAAGACTTCGCCGAGTGGCACTCCAGTTGTTCGTCGAGCAAGGCTTCCAGAGCGTCAGCTTGCGCCAGCTCGCCAATGCTCTCGGCATGCAGGCCGGATCGCTATACAACCACATGGACAGCAAGCAGGCATTGCTGTTCGAGCTGATTGAAGAGCATGAATCAGATCTACTGGACACACTCAGGGCAGAAGATCCGAATAACGCCAGCGGCTTGCAGCGCCTACGGCAATATATCCATTCACACGTGCACTTCAGTCTTGCTCATCACGGCAGGCAGATATTATCTCGCCTAGAACTCCGCCAGCTCACTAACGAGCAAAAGAGCGCGATAATGGCGATTCGGCTGTCTCAGATTGAGCATCTTAGGGGAATCTTAAAGCAAATGTCGAGCCAGTACGCTAGGGATGAGGGAAAACTGACGGTGGTCGTTCGTAGTGTAATGGCCATTCTTGACGATTATCCGGAATGGCGCTTACCAAGCTGCCGACTCGACACGTTGGTCGAATTACTGCCGCAAATTGCAGTAATGGGTATTACATACGAGCAATTTCAAAAATGAGTACTGCCGGCGCATGGCGTATCTAGCCTCCCCAAGACGGATGTACCACGTGCAGTCTTCATAGGGGGCTAAGCAAAGAAAATTGGCCGATTCAGCTTATTCTGGAAAACCACCTCGCTTGAGAGCCTATATCCCTAATGATCAGTCAGATAGAAACATCTGAAGAAAGCGGGAAAATTCGGAGAACTCTTTCTCACTGAATCTCGATAGCCGAGAATTCAGCAAAGGAACTATGAACTCTGTCCCTCTGTCAGCTATTCGCTCCCCCTTCGTAGTGAGGTGCAGGACGATCACTCGACGGTCCTCGGTACTCCGGATGCGACAAACGAGTCCCTTGCTCTCGAGCCGGTCGAGCATTCGCGAAACCGAACCAGTATCGATACAGAAGAGCTTGGATAACGCCGCCGAGGTAATCGCCTCACCTCGGCGTAGAGTTAACAGCACGCCCATTTGCTGCCCAGTAACCCCCAGTTCCTTCAGGGCAGCATCCGCCTCACACGAGACAATGTTCCGCGCCTTGACCAACATGAAACCTATATTCTGGCCAGGAACGAAGTTCTTATTTGAATAATGCACCATCAGTTTGCCACCTTATCTAACAAATCCATCTGATCGAAAAGACTGGAAGCTGTCATTTCTCGCCATGGGGCATTGCTGGCAGACAGCATTAGGAGCCCTAAAATAATGAACGAAATGCAAAATACTGTTCAAGTTTATCGCAATGAACAATCGATGACATCATGCGTAACGCTGCCCATACCTGACGACGTGCCGGTGGAGCATCCCAAGGTGCAGGAACTGCGCGATCTGGTTCTGTGGTCGGAAGGCCAGGTGTGGTGCTCGCCGGAGCGACATGGCGCCATGTCTGCGGTGTTCAAGGCGCAGATCGACTGGATTCCCCTGGCGCTCGGCGCCGTGCGCCCACCCAGGGCAAGACGCTCGCTGTGATGCAGGTCTGCGGCGGCTCGCAGTCGTTCAACGTGGTCAACCAGCTGCGCGTGCTCGGCCGCTGGATGCGCATGTTCACCATCCCCAACCAGTCCTCGGTGCCCAAGGCTTACCGGGAGTTCGACGACGAGGGACGCATGAAGCCTTCGGCGTACTACGACCGTGTGGTGGACGTGATGGAGGAACTGGTGAAGTTCACCCTACTGCTGCGCGATCGCCAGGACTTCCTCGTGGATCGTTATTCGGAGCGCAAGGAAAGCGCCGAGCAGCTTTCCGCCCGCGTGAATCAGCGCTCGATCTGAGGTCGCCATGCCCATCGAAATCAGACAAGCACGCCCTGAAGATACGCCGTCAGGCGCGCCTGCCCTCCCGCTAACTGTCCCATCATGCCGCCTGCTCCCATGCTCGCTGACAGCGTGATTTTGCCGGCGACATGGGTGGGCAGCTACTTTTTCAACACAATCGGCCGATAGCTGTCACCGGTGGTGGAAGTGAGCGGGACCCTCTGATTCAGTTACCCCCGACTGCCTCGGAACCCATGCTGTCCATCCCCAAAACTCTTGGTAGCGACCTTGCAGAGGTAGCTAGCGCGATGAAACAGGCTGGCCAATGCATCTGCATCATCGCGATCAACCCTATACGTGGCGTTATCAGGAATCTCTACCAACCCACTCATCTGATTGAGCTGCAGCCCCAAGGCGCTCGCCCAAGCCTCCTCCAATCGACTGATCATGTTGGAGTTCTCTGACTGCAGCCTACCCACGGTGTAGAACGCATCCCGATTAAGCAGGATCAGCAGGTGGTAATGCGGGCGCCCCTTTGCTCCCACCTCTCTCGCCCATACGTAGCGAACCTTGCAGCCATGGGCGTAGGGATTCTGCTTACGAGCCATGTCCCGGTTGTGCTCAATCTTCGCCTTGAACGAGCCCCAGAACTCTCTGATGACGTCGTTAGTGTAGGCGTACTCAGGCAGGTCGATGCCCGCAGGAAGGCGTAAGTCTGCCTTGAAGGCCAGGAGCCTAGGATACTGCCCAAGTGCTAGGTCGATAGTGCTCTTCAGGGTTGCTAGGTATTCAGAAATGAATGGCCCTTTCTCGATCATTACGGGAAGACCTTCGAAGAAGGGATCAGTGTGAATATGCAGATTGGTGTTCTGAGGATGACGCAGCATTTTTACCACTCTCTGTGTTGAGGTTCATATACTCAGCACGCGTGGTATTTGTTTACGCCGACCGACTCAGTGACTGAGCTATAGGCTCAGTCCTCACACAATTCCAGTACCCGTATTGGAGTACATAACCTGTCACCACCCTCTTCACCAGTAGCACACTAGGTGCCTGTATCTAACAGGCACAGGATATCTAGATGAATTACTCTGCACATAGGCTGATGCATGGATGGATTAGTGAGTAGGTAGATTGGACTGACTGGATGTATGATTAGATAGACGGAGAAGGAAGAGCATATAAAGCATATTACCCACACCGAAATCCATTACCGCTCTGTTACCTATCAAGGCGCACCATTTCACGAGCGATACCGGGAAATACTTTTACAAATCTTACTCCGGCAAAAAACCATCATGATCCGGCCTGAACCGGATCATGATGGTAATTATGCTCACGATCACTATTCGTCAAGAAATCAGACCTAAAGCCTTATCACGCTCAGCGACCCTGGCGAGAATCCAGTCATGGATCTCGCTTTCAAGCCAGCCAACACATCGCTCACCTAAAGACACCGGGACAGGGAACTCGCTAGCAGCGATGTACTTGTAAACAGTGGATCGGGCAAGACCAGTAAGATCCATGACCTCTTTCAGGCGGATTATCCTCATGAACGGTTGCTCCTGTGTTCGTCCAGAGGATTGGCAAGCCCAGTAAGAAATAACGTAGCCACGCCCAGCAACGACTTCTGCGGCCGCCAATGTAGCGGCAGTAATATCATTTACCAATGGCGGAGCTGAGCTCAGGTGCACGATCTAGCAGAGGCGATCCAGCCTCCTCCCCAAAGCATCTTGGTACTGCCGGTAACGCGATGACACGACGACATGCGCCCTCTCTCTTTCGCCATCCCCGTCCTCACGCACGCGAACGCTAGACCATGCCCGCCTGCAGAGCTAGCACAAGCAGCGCCATATTCGTAAGGATCGACCTATAAATGGAGTCTATTTTGCTTCTAGAAGACATCTACGATGAATCTTAAAAACATCACTATCCATGCTATATTTCATCTTGAATAAGCACAAAAACCAAGAGAGATATAATGATTCGTATTAACGATAAATTATCAAAGATCCTGGGTGATAACACAGCCGACTCGCGCAGAGACAACTGGCTATGGCTCTACCTGTCCGACATCAGAGCCGCCAGATACAACGTCATGGCCCTAGACCAAAGAACCATGCGAGACACCATTGCAAATACCATTTCATCGGCCAAACTCAACATCCAGATAATATTAAGCCACGCCAGAAGAAGAATAATTTCAGAAAACCTTATGACATGGGTAACAGAAAACGAACGACAGCATGAATGGATAAAATCGAAGCTATTCATCAAACATAACTACAGCTATCTCACCCCAGAAAACCTAAAGGGCCGAGAACAAATCCTAGCACTCATTGATATCTGGGATATCGATTTAAAACAAAGCACCATTGAAAGCCTAAAAAGAGACTGGATTGAACAACTTAAAAAGGACAAGCAACTAGACTGGATAAAAGAAGAAGACGAACTCGAGGCATGCACCTATATCTGGGACTGGATGCTTAAGAACAAACGAAATCTAACGGGAGGATATACACAACCAATGAACCACCAGAGTGCACTAGTATTCTTTGACTCCATTCACATGACGGAGCTAGAGAAAAAACTGTGCATCAGTTCAGCCAAAAAAATCTGGCGCCAAAAAATCAGCCGAAACACTCGAAAGGATAGAAGTCAGAAAAATTTCAACCTAACTGAAAAAGCCATTAGACGACTTGAAGAACTCAGCAAGAGATACGAACTTTCGCAAACCCAGATCATAGAAATATTATTAATGATGGAACAAGAAAAAGGGCTTTACATAGCAGAGAGAATTCGAATCCTGCGAGGAATTGACTCTTAAATAGCACTTAATCCCAACACAACCACTAAACAAATCCCATTAACCAGAAAATCCGCAATCGAAACTCATAGCTAGAAAAATCAGCGAAACGCTTAAAATTTAAAACTATTCGATAGCGTCAAGGAATCGAACATTTTTCGAGTAGTAACAAGCAGCATGGAGAGAGCGAAGAACTGCGTCGTCTGCGCCCCAGGTTGCTACGGACTGAGGCGTTACAAAAAGCGAGTGCCATCTTCTCGCGGACCACAAAGTGAGGCAGCGCCATCAGGTATTGCAAGACAGCAATCCCGTGGCGTCGATGGGACGGTGCTGTTCGATCTCTAATCGCGCGCCGTCATAGGCTGCCCGAAGAATCACTGCACGCACTGGGCCCAGATACACTCCATACTGGAGGCCCTAGCACACGACAGCCATAGGCGGAGGTACTGATGCACTCGGACTTCAGCGGCCGGTAATGCGTGTGCGACTACCACACCATACTTCGGCGGCATCGAATCGCGTCCAACCACTCGCAACGAGGAACCTGTCGGGATATACGGCAAGGGGGAGCGTCTTCCGCTCGCTGAGATCGATGACGGCTAAATATTTGCTGCGATGTGTCTGACCAGCTTCAAGGGTTCGCCGCTTTCCACAATGGAGAACATCAAATCTCGCTTGCTACGAGGAAGCTGCTTGGCGCACCTCTTAGCGGTCGCCTTTACGGCACTATCAGTGCCATGAATTCGAGCAGCCAGCAGCAAAGCAAGAACGGCGTCTTGTAAGTCCATACCTTTCTTCACCACGGAATCAGTCGCGGGAAGCACTTTATCAGAAGCTCAATCACGCCAAGGCGAGGACCTGCAGACTGGGCTGAGCTGACGCCAGATACTGGGCTCTGAGCAATCAACTGGGCTACGTAGGAGGCCCGCGATAAAACTGGCCTGGCCGGCAGGGCAGCACCGCCCAGGTGAGTCAGGCATCACTCAAGATCTGACACCGTCGCTCAGCTGCCACGGGTAAGTTTGCCGCTGCCCCAGCGTCCCTCGCTCCTGATTGCCTCGCGCCTGATTGCCTCAGCGTCGAGCCGCTTCGGTTAAGGAGATGACGTCTCCCCCGATCAATAGGAAGGCACCCTGAAACCGTCTGCACGATACACCAGGGCTAAAACCTCCACTGCACCAGGGAAGCCCTGGTTCAGCGCCCCAACCTACAGTCTTTTGGTCAGCGCTTACGCCATACGAAAACCGGGTACAAAACCGGGTACACAAAAAATAAAACTACCCAATACATCCGCTCCTGCAATGCTCAAGAGACCAGACTTTCAAGCTAACGTCTGACCGCCCACCGCAGACGCAGAAAAGCCCCGCCAGCGCGGGGCTTTTCCATTTCCGCCCGGGGAAACCGCCCTACCCCGGCGCCTCCCGCTAAACGATTGAAAGATCAGAAAATTATTCAGGAAAATGCTTGACAGCCCCCGCCCAGATACGGAAAATGCGCGCCACTCGGCTACATAGCTCAGTCGGTTAGAGCGCAGCATTCATAATGCTGATGTCCCAGGTTCAAGTCCCGGTGTAGCCACCATTATTTTCAAGGGGTTAGCGAAAGCTAACCCCTTTTCTTTTGCCTGTAGTGACTACAGCGTGTCTACCGCCTAGCCCTTCCAGGGATCAATCAGCGGAACACCGAAGCTTTCGAAGTGCCGGACATTCCGCGTGGCGATCTGCGCGCCATGCAACCTGGCAATCGCCGCTATCTGCCCATCCGCCATATCGGCAACCATCCCCCGCGCCTCGCTCGCCGCCACTAGATCGGCATAGTGCACCGCTGCATCCGTATCGAACGGCAGGATATTGCCGGCGAAGTCTTCCTCGAACATTGCGAGAGCCAGGTCATAGAGAGCCTGCTTGCGCTTCCCGTCAGGCATCCTGGCTACGCCGTAGAGAATCTCTGCCACGGTAATCGAACTGATGTGCAAGTCGTCTACGGACTGGGCATCGAGCCAGGCCATAACTACCGGATCAGGCTTGGGTCTCATCAGCTCCGAAAGCACATTGGTATCAAGCAGAATCATTCGTCAAAATCTGCAGCCCGAGCCTTGGTCTTCCGCGCCGGCAGCTCGATTTCAGCGCCGCCCACGGAAGCAAAGCGAGCACGGATTCGGCTACCCAGCCCTCCCCGCTTCTCCCCCTTGGAGAGCGCCTGAGCGAGGATGATCCGCACTTCCTCCTCCATCGAGCGACCGTGGCTGGCGGCAACCACGCGAAGCTTGGCTTTGAGATCTTCATCCAGGTTTCTAATAGTGATGCTGGCCATAATTACCTCCATTGCAATCAATGAAATCATTGACAGCATACTAAGGCATAGCCCAATTCGCCAGCGGCTCCCGATGACGCTCACAGCTCATTCAGAGAGACCTCCCGCGACGACTCGTTCACTCGCTCCTCAACGATTCGGCGCAGCTCCATATCGTCTTCAGCTTCGTCGATATCTGCTGCATCCAGTTGGTGCTCCGACTGCACGAGGGGGAATGGACGCACGATGGATTCCAGATGCTCCGGCGACAGGTGCCACAGGGGGCCATGATGCTCGACAAGCCCGCAGGAATTCGCTGCAAAGCGAGCAAGCCCTCTCTCGCCGTCATGTAATCGCTGACGAAGGTCAGATGTAGAAAGTGTGCTCGCAGTTCGATGATTGTCTCAGCCCCGGCAAAACAGCCTCTCACTTTCTTAGCTAGCTAAGCACCTGCCTGATCGGTACCTTTCCTCTCCAGCAGGTTCTTCCATTTTCCTGCTCTCCGATGTGGCCATTGCCCGTTCCGCTGCCTTGGGCAATGGCTTCTTTTTTTCGCCTCGCAGGACGTCGCCATGGGTTATCTCGCTCGCACGCTGGTCGTGGTCGCCCTTTCCCTCGCTCTCGGGCTGGCCGCCCAGGACTGGACCTTGTTCGTCCAGGCGCTACCTATGGGTGGTGGGTTGCAGGCGATGCTGGCGGTGTTGCCCTTGCTGGCGGTGGGCAGCGGCAGCGTGGCTTGTCTGGCCGCGCATCCGGAGCTGGGCTAGGCCCTAGAGTCGTTTCAGCACACCTTCTCCGACCAGGCGCGTGGTTTCCGTGCCGTGGTCGATATGCCCCTCTTCCTGCAGATACCCTTCTACGGCGCGCTCGATGCGCAGCGCGGCGGCTTCGTCCCGCCAGTGGTAACGCAGCAGCAGCGCCGCGCTGAGGATGGCCGCGAGCGGGTTGGCGCGGCCGCTGCCGGCGATGTCCGGGGCGCTGCCGTGGACCGGCTCGGCCAGCGCCAGGCCATCGCCCAGGTTGAGCGACGGGGCCACGCCCAGGCCGCCGCCCCAGTGGCTGGCGAGGTCGGAGAGGATGTCGCCGAACAGGTTGGTGGTGACGATCAGGTCGAAGGCTTCCGGGCGCTCCACCAGCTGCAACGCGGCCACGTCGACCAGACGCTCGTCGAGGACATCGCTCCAGCCTTCGGTGGCCAGCAGGTCGCGGCAGGTATCGCGGAACAGTCCGCAGGTCAGTGGCAGCACGTTGGCCTTGTGCACCAGGGTGATCCGTCGCACCTGGCGTTGCCGGGCGATGTGCGCGGCGGCCCTCGCCAGGCGGGCACAGGCTTCGCGACTGATGACCCGTTCGGCGATGGCCACACCGTCGCTTTCCCAGTGCTCGCGGCCGCTGTACAGGCCCTCGCTGTTCTCGCGCAGGATCAGCAGGTCGACCCCGGCGCGCGGCGACAGCGCCGGCCAGGCGCGCACCGGGCGCAGGTTGAGGTACAGGCCCAGCTCCTGGCGCAGGCGCAGGATGGCGCTGCGGTAGCCCTGCACCTTGTGGCTGGGCGAGGACACCGCGCCGAACAGCCCGGCGCCACATTCGCGCAACGCCGCCAGGGTCGCCTCGGGCACCGAGGTGCCGTGGCGCTGGAAGCATTCCCAGCCCGCCTCCGCTTCGCGCAGGCGCAGGTCGGGAAGCAGTTCGCGCAGCACGGCCACAGCGGGCGGCAGGACCTCGCGGCCGATGCCGTCGCCGGGGATCACGCAGAGCTCACGCATGCTCGCTCCCTCTAACCCATCGGCTGAAACTCAAGCCTCGCCGACGGGACGCAGGCGATACTGCGGCGGCAACTGGTCGAGGCCGCTGACGGTGACGTTGAGGTTTTTCCAGCGGCCGTCCTTGATGCCGTAGATGCAGCCGTGCACCGACAGCGACTGGCCGCGATGCCAGGCGTTCTGCACGATGTTGGTGTGGCTGACGTTGGCCACCTGCTGGATCACGTTCAGCTCGCAGAGGCGGTCGACGCGCTCGTCCTCGCTGGAAAATTGCGCCAGGTGCTCGCGGTATTCATAGGCGAGGTCGCGGATGGTCCGCAGCCAGCCGTCGATCAGGCCGAACTGGCGGTCCTGCAGGGACGCGCGAACGCCGCCGCAACCGTAGTGGCCGGTGACCAGGATGTGCTTCACCTTGAGCACGTCGACGGCGTACTGGATCACCGACAGGCAGTTGAGGTCGGTGTGCAGCACCACGTTGGCGACGTTGCGGTGGACGAACAGGTCGCCAGGCAGCATGCCGACGATCTCGTTGGCCGGCACCCGCGCGTCGGAACAGCCGATCCACAGGTATTCAGGGGTCTGCTGGCGGGCCAGCTTGGCGAAGAACTCCGGGTGTTCGCGGTTCATCGCCTCGGCCCAGCGGGCGTTGTTGTCGAACAGCTCTTGCAGGTCGCTCATGGGGGACTCCTCCTCTGCGGCTGGCGCACCTTACGTAACGGCGGCGACCTTTGACAAGCGCCGCGTCAAGGCGCCGCCTGTTGCCGCCACCAGCGTGGCAGGCGCGGTTCCAGTTGCCCGGCCAGTTGCTGCCAGGCCTCGTGCCAGGCCTCGGCCTCGGCGGCCAGGCGCGACCAGTCCGGCGCCCGGCGGTCCAACGCGGCCAGTTGCTCCGCTTCGAGCCAGGCATGCCCGGAGCGTAGCGCAGCGGCGAACTCCGGGTCGGCCAGGGCGCGTCGATGCACGGGTTCGAAGCGGCTCCAGAGCCACTGCTCCACTGGCGCCTCCGCTGCGCTGAGCAGGCTGGCGCCGGCGGCCGGCTCGAAGCCCAGCGGCTGGAACAGCGACAGGCACGGCGCCGAGGTGCCGGTGGCGGCCAGCCGTGGCCCGTCGGTACCAAGGCGGGCGATGAGGCTGGCGGTGGTCTGCGACGGCCGCCAGAAGCTGCCGGCATGCATGCAGACCTGGCGGTTGTCGTGACGGGTGAAGTTGTGATCGCGCTGGCCGTGGTTGCGCAGCGCCACCACCAGCGCTTCCCAGCTCGGCTCGCGCGGGCAGTTGGCGATGAATTCCTGATTCAGCCGACGGCGCTGGTGGGCGCCGGCCACCCACGGCAGCAGGCGGCCGTCGAAGGCGCGGGCGAAGTGGAAATCGCCGCGCCCGTTCCAGCAGCCCAGGCGCCGCGCCTGGCCTTCGAGGTCGCGGCTGCTGAGGTCGAAGTCGTGCCCCAGGCTGAGAGCGTTGGAGATCGCCCAGCGCTCGACGCGTCGTGCCGCCCACAGGCGCCCGGCGGTCTCCAGGACCCAGGCCTCGCCCGGGTCGGCGATGAGGAAGCTGTTGTCGTAGCGCAGGCGCTTGTTGCGCAGCCCCGCCGGGCCACCCTGGCCGTGGCGCTCCAGCAGCGTGGTGATGACCTCCAGCGCCTCCCGCGCGTTGGCGCCGCGCTCCAGGCCCAGGCGCACCAGGTCCATGCCCAGCAGCGCCTCGCCCTCCTGGCTGACCAGGCGGGTGAATACCGCTTCGTTGCCGATGGCCACGCCGTGCTCATTGACGCCCATCTCCGCGCCCCACATCCAGCTCGGCTGGCTGAGGATCACGGCGTGGCGCCCGGGCACCTGGGGAATCTCGAGGTAGGTGGTGCGCAGCGCTTTCGCCGGGTCGCCATGGACCGCCGGCAGGCGCAGCAGGCGCTGGGGTTCGCAGGGTTCGCGGTCGCTGTTCTTGGCGAACCAGGTGCAACCGGCGGCGCGCAGGACGAGGGTGTCGCACATGCTCGCCCCCTAGGCCGCGCCGGCGGCGCTGGGGAAATGACGTGGCGCGGGGACGACGGGCAGCCGGGTAGGCGCCGCCGTTGCGGTTGGCTTCATGTCGCGACCTTGTTGTTCTTGTTGTTGGTCACCCAGGCTACGCCGGCGGAGCGCGCCTGGATATGGCCGGGATGACGGTCAGTCGAGCAGCGTGCAGGCCATCACCAGGGCGTCTTCGCGGCCGCCGACCGCCGGATAGTAGCCACGGCGCCGGCCGATCTCGTTGAAGCCGAAGCGCTCGTACAGGCGGTAGGCGCTCTGGTTCGATTCGCGCACTTCCAGGAAGCACTCGCGCGCGCCCAGTTCGCTGGCGCGCGCCATCAAGTGTTCGAGCAGGCTCAGGCCGAGGCCGCGGCCCTGGTTCTCCGGCTTCACGGTGATGTTCAGCAGGTGCGCCTCGTCGAGGATCAGCTGGATCACGCCGTGGCCGACCTGCTGCGAGCCTTCGAACATCAGCCAGCAGTCGTAGCTCTTCAGGCCATCGAGGAAGATGCCGCGGGTCCAGGGGTGGCTGAAGGCGGCGTACTCAACTTTCAGCACGGCATCGAGATCCGCCTCGGTCATCGGGCGGAAGGAAATCGCGTCGGTCATTCTGCTTCCTGGTTTGTCCAGCGCTGGCGCACGCGGCGCATCGCGCGCCACAGCTCGCCCTTGAGCGCGGGTTCCTCGCTCAGCCGCTCGAGGCCGGGGATGGCCCAGGCCACGCCGAGTTCCTCGACCTGCAGCTCGCGGTACAGCGCCTCGTCGTCGGCTTCGCCGGCGAAGCGCACGGCGGGCCGGCCGACCAGCCACAGGCAACGGCTCGGGCCGCCGTCCTCGAGGCGCGCGGCGACGAAGCCCTGGACGAACTCGCGGGCCGCCTGCGGGCCCTGGTCCATGTTGCCGCGCGACAGCAGCGGCCAGCGCACCGGCTCGCCGATCAATTGCGGGCTGTCCGGCAGGCCGGCGGCGCGCAGCAGGTCCTTGAGCAACAGGTAGGCGGGGTCGCGGCTGGCCAGGGGCTCGCCACTGGGCAGTTCGACCAACATCGCGCAGTTGCCGGCGCGCAACAGTTGCAGGGTGAAGCGCGGCGGCGGTTCGACCGGCGTCGGCGGCACCTCCTCCTCGACCTCGGCCGGTGCCGGGGCTTCCGGCTCCTTGGCCGCACGCTTGGGCATCAAGGCGGCGATCGGCGGGCGCGCACTCGGCGCGGGCGCGGCCGGGGCCGCTTCACGCACCGCGGCGGCGACCGCCGGCAGCGGCGCCTCGGGCGGCGCCGGCGGCTCCAGCAGTTCGGCGCGCGAGGGCGCGGCGAAGGGCAGCGCCACGCGCGGCAGCCAGGAGGCGACCTGCATGGCGCCCAGGTAGGCGCGGCGGCGGGCTTCTTCGATCAAGGGGCATCACCTGCGACGCTCCGGCGGCACGGGCGGCCGGGGCGTCTATCCGGAAAACGGAAAAACGGCGGCTATTGTCGCGTGAAACCGGGCGCGGCGGAAACCCCGCGCGGCGCGCGTCAATTGGTGTTGAACAGGTTCACGTGGCCCTGCAGGTGCAGCGTGCCGTTGACCGTGGCGTTGAGCAGGTTGGTCTGGCTGAGCCCGGCGGCACTGCCGCTGGCGGCATTGGCGCCGGCCAGGGTCATGCTGAAGCCGTTGAGATTGAGGTCCTGCAGTCCGATGCGCAGGACGTTGCGGCTGACCCCGGCGGCGTTGGTCATGGTGACGATGTCTAGGGTGACTTCGGCGAAGTCGAAGGAGCCGAAGATGTTGTCCAGCACCACGTAGTTGCCGCCGCTGCCGGCTGGCTGGAACGCCACCCGCGCGCCGCAGCCGCCGCTGCAGCGGGTGCTGGCGTCGCGCTGCAGGGTGGCCTGCAGCGACAGGCTGAGGCCGTCCTGCCCGCTGATGCCGCCGAGGTCGTCGTCGGCCAGCTGGCGCAGCTCCGCCGCCGCCGGCAACGCCGCCCCGCCCAGTAGCAGGGCCAGGCCGATGGTTCGAAGCAGAGGAGTCATCGCGAGTGCCTCCCGTCAGAGATTGTGCGTGGTCAGACGCAGGTAGCCGATACCCAGGCCGTCGATCACGCTGCGCCCCAGGTTGACCCCACCGGTGGGGTTGACCCCCGGCGCGGTGGGCGCCGTGCCGCCGACGTTCAGGTTGTCGATGACGATGCTGGTGCGCGGGGCGTTGGCGTAGAAGTCGGCGGCGTTGGCGTTGGTGATCGCCGGCAGGGTGAAGGTGAAGTTGCCGTCCGACTGCACCTGCAGCCGCATCGGCTGCGCCTTACCGTAGCCCAGCGCGACGCTGGCGTAGGCGTTGGTCAGGTAGATGCTGTTGGCCGCCAGGTTGGCCGCGGTGGTGCAGCCGGTCTTGCCCTGTTCACAGGTGGTGATCTGCATCGACTTGGCGAACAGGTTGAGGCGGAATTCGCCGGACAGCTGCTTCGAGGTGGGGTCGCTCCACAGGCGCAGGTAGCTGCCGTCCATGGTCAGTTCGGACAGGTTCAGGCGCATGAAGTCCTTGCGCGTGGCGGTCACCTGGAAGCTCAGGCTGGCGCCCAGGTCGACCCGCCCGGTCTGGCGGCTGGAGCAGTTCACCGCGCCGGCGCTGCTGCCGACGATGCACGGCTGGCCGGCGCTGTTGCTGGTGGCCAGCAGCGCGGGGAACTCGAAGTCGAGCAGGCTGATGTTGTCCGGCAGGGTCTTCACCGTGCGCCCGTCGCTCACCAGCACGGTGGAGATGGCGCTGCCCTTGGCCAGGCTGAGCTTGAGCGGGTAGTCCAGGCTGCCGATCTGCGCCGGGGCCAGGGTGCTGCCCAGCTTGCTGCCGATGTTGGCGATGTAGAGGTCGTCGACGCCCACGGCGACGTTCTGCCCGCTGCTGTTGTTGATGCCGTTGAGGGTCAGGTTGGCCTGCTTGCCGTCCACCAGCAGGCCGTCGAGGACGATGCCCAGGGCGCCACCCTGGATGTCCGACAGCTGGTCGTCGTCCAGCGCGTGCATTTCCGCCCGGGCGAGGCCGGCGCAGGCCAACAGGGCGAGGCCGAGGATGGCGCAGCGGCTGGTCATCCTCAGCACCCCTTGTTCAGGCCGCCCAGGCAGGTGTCCTGGCGCGGGATGCCGTTGAAGCCCTGGGTGAAGTCGAGATTGATCGCGGCGCTGCCGTCGGCGTTGCGCGGGATGTTCATGAAGGCGCCGGCGATGGTCTGGACGATCTTGCTCGGGTCCTGCTGGTCGCGCCACTGGATGGACTGGCTCTGCAGCGAGAGGAACACACCCTTGGCCGAGCTGACGAAGTTCTGCGCGTTGTTCGGGTCGACCTGGCCGATCGGGATCGACTGGTACTGGCTGAGCGGGAAGCAGGTGGTGGCGCCCAGCAGGTTGCAGTTCTGCGAGGTCAGCAGCGGCAGCAGGATGCCCAGCAGCGCGCCGGAGATGTTGCCGGCGCTGGTCATGTCCAGCGCGGTGCCGTTGGCCAGGCCGACGGTGTCGGCGCGCACCGAGGTCGGGTTGCCGGAGGAGGTGACCAGCTGCGCCGCGGCGGTGTACCTGGAGTCGCCGGTGCTGCTGATCAGCCCCTTGGCGGCGAGGCAGACCAGGTTGATGCCGCAGCTGATCGCGTTGCCCAGCTCGGTGCCGGTGCCGTAGAGGTCCACCGGCACGTTGCCGGTCAGCGACTTGATATCGCCGGACAGGTAGCCCTGGGCCGAGCCGAAGCCCAGGCGCACGCCCACCAGCTGGGTGCCGCTGTAGGCGAACTGGATGTAAGGGTCGTTGATGAGGAAGGGATTCACCGTCCCGGTGGCGTCGTTGACCGTGCCCAGGGCGAAGTTGCCGATGTCGATGTCGCCGACGTTGTTGTTCGCGCCGCTGCGGTTGTACAGGCCCAGTTGCAGGTTCTTGATGTTGAGCTGGGTCTGCAGGTCGGCGCCGAAGTTGATCTGGGTGAAGTTCAGGCCGTTGAGCGCATCCGTGGTGACGTTGATGAACGCCTGGCCGGTGACGTCGGACAGCTGGCCGTCGTTCAGCTCCTGCATGCGCGCCTGGGCGGAGAAGGCCAGCAGGCCGCCGCAGACCAGTGCCAGGGCGCGGGCGAACGGGCGGAAGGACGAAGGCATGGCGGTTTCCCGTTGTTATTGTGGGCCTGTCCGATCCAGGCAGGGACTCGGACCCGTGATCCCACTATAGGGAGTCGCCAGCCATCGCGTCCCGACCCATAGTCGAGAATCGCCCACCGGGCGCCATGCACCGTGTTACCCAATGTCACACTGGCGTAACAGCCTGGCTCAGCCGTGGCGGAACAGCCCGATCAGGTGCTCGGCGATGGCGCCCTTGATCGCCTCCAGGTTCAACCGCGACTGCGCCTGCAGCTTCGCGGTGTTCAGCCGGTGCAGGTGCAACGAGGGCATGCGCGCCTCGTACTCGCGCAGGTCGCCCTTGATCAGCACCGGCAGGAACGGTTCGTCGCGCATGCGGTAACGGCGGATCAGCAGCTTCAGGCCGTCCTGGAACGGCAGCTCGGCCGAAGCCACCAGGCGGTGCTCGGCGGGAATCTTCAGGTACAGGCCGCTGTGGCCCATGGTCTCGCCGGGCAGGATGTGGATGCCGGTGGGCTCCACGGCGTCGACCGGGATGTCGTGGAAGGTGTCGAACCAGGCCTGTTCGTTGGGCAGGATGGTGATACCGCCCTCCTGGTTCTCGGGAATGACGAAGCTGTAGTTGCTGTAGAGCTTCTCCACGTAGGACGAATAGATGCACAGGCGGTTTTCGAAACGCCTGAGGAAGGCGATCGCTTCACTGCGGTCGGTGATGGCGTCCAGGTCCCAGTCCAGGTCGTCCTGGCGCTCCAGTTCGGCCCAGCGGGCCTTGGCGAGTGCGGCGTCGTAAGTCATGGCGGCAATTGGCTATTGGCTGCGCTGTATCTGGCAGAAAACATGCCAGGAATTTCAGGGGGTTATCGGCGTTCCGACAGGCTTTTCCGAGCCAAACCGCCCTCCGTCGGGTCACGAAGTGCCGCGTTTCGTCACCCCTTCCGTTGTGGGCGGACCTTTGCAGTACAATCGCCCCCTTTACCCGTCACAGCGGCTTCCCGATGATCGACCCCCGACGCGTACTGCGCGCCCTCGCCGAACACTGGGCCCTGCTCGAACCGCTCTGCGAACGATTCGACAGCGGCACCCTGAGCCTGGCGGAGCTGCGCCTGCAGCTCACGGCGCAACTGCCCGAAGGCAGCCCGGCGGACGTCACCGCCCTGCTCGACCAGTGGATTCGCCTGGACATCCTGGTACCGGTGGCCAAGAGCCCCAACCGCTTCGAGCTGAACGCCCAGATCCACGACTTCCTCGCCTACCTGCGCCACGAGCATCGCCTGGGCCTGTGCCTGGAGATCGAGGCCTACCTGCGCCACCTGGAGCGCCTCGCCGGCTACATCCGCGACGCCTTCGAGGTGCGCGACGGCAACGACCTGGCGCGCCAGCTGCGCCTGCTCGACATGCGCGTGCGCGATGTACTGAAGAAGCTGGCCAACGACGAACAGGCGCTGATCGCCGTGGCCGAGCGGGCCAAGACCAGCGACCGGCAGATTCCCCTGCGCCAGCGCTACGCCGAGGTGCTGGCGACCTGGGACGAATACGTCGAGCCGATGATCCAGCTGGTAGCCGCCGACGGCGCCTTCGAGCAGGGCGTGCGCCGCGTCGAGCAGGTGCTGCTGCGCCTGCTCGGCGAACAGCAGCGCCTCGGCCAGCTGGTGGACGACGACCAGCTGCTGCGCACCCACGCGCGCATCCTGGAAATGCAGACCACCGCCCAGCTCACCCTGCGCCGCGCCCGCGAACTGCTGCTGCCACTGCGCGAGGAAGCGCGCCGGCACAACGCCATTACCCGTGGCGCCGCGCTGGCCCTGTCGGTGATCCGCCGCAAGGGCATCGACGCCGTGCCGCAGGCTTCCATGCCGCTGTTCACCCGGCCGCAGAGCACCTTCCTCGGCAGCGCCTCGCAGGTGGAAAGCTACGTCTTCGCCCTGGCCCGCTTCGAGCCCAAGCCGGCGCATTTCCCCAAGGCCACCGGCAAGCGTGGCGGCGACGGCCCGCGCGCCGCGCCGCGCACTGCGCGGGAGATGCTCGACCGCTGCCAGGCCGCCCTGCCGCTGCCGGACCTGATGGTCTGGCTGCTGGACCAGGAGCCCGAAGGCGCCACCGACGAGTTGCTCTACTGGTTCTCGCGCCTGTCGCGCGACGGCCGCTTCCAGCGCGAGCGCCTGGAGCGCCGCGACTACGATACCGCCCAGCACAGCGTCAGCCTGTGCTCCTTCGCCCTGCTCGCCGCTCCGGCCGGCCAGGGCGGCAAAGCGAGCGAACCCCATGCAGATTAATCTTTCCGACCTGACCCAGCTCGGGCCCGTCTTCCGCGAGCTGTTCAAGGGCTTCCACATCAGCCGCCGCGACCCCGAGCTGTACAGCCAGCTGTCCAACCAGCAGGACCAGTACCGCGCGCTGTTCCGCTCGCTGGGCTTCGAACTGGTCTGCGACACCCGTGGCTTCTATTACTTCGTGCCCGAGCAGATCGGCGCCCAGGTCAACAAGACCGCCCAGCGCCTGGCGCTGTTCACCTTCATCCTGGTCGAGCACCTCGCCGACCAGGGTCGCGACCCGCTCGCCGTGCTCGACGGCGGCAGCATCGGCCGCGACGAGCTGCCGCCGCTGCTGGAGAAGTACCGCGACCTGTTCCTGCAGGCCGAGGTGACCACCCAGGAGGAACTGGAAGAGAAGGTCATGCGCCGTCTCACCCAGCTCGGCTTCGCCGCCGAGGACAACGGCGTGTACCGCTTCCTGCCGCCGATCCACCGCTTCCTCGACGTCTGCCTGTCGGTGCAGCAGGACCGCGACCTGGCCGCCAGCCTGCACGCCAAGGACCTGGCCTACGTCGCCCCGGCCCTGGCCGGCGAGGACGAAGAACCGATCGTCAGCCTGGAAGAGCCGTACGAACCGGCCGCCCCGCAGGCGAGCGCTGACGCAAGCGAACCCGAGGAAAGCGACGAAGACGCCCTCGCCCGCGCCATCGCCGAAGAACAAGCCGACATGGAGGCCCAGGCATGACCCAGGAACGCTACGGCATTCGCCGCTTCGCCCTGCTCAACACCGCCGGCTACAGCCTTGGCGTGTTCCCCCTGGAACAGCCGCTGTCGGTCTACGGCGCCAACAACCTCGGCAAGTCGGCGTCGATCAACGCGCTGCAGTTCCCGATCCTGGCGCGCATGTCGGACATGAGCTTCGGCAAGTACAGCCTGGAAGCCTCGCGCAAGTTCTACTTCGCCACCGACACCAGCTACATCCTCATCGAGCTGGAACTGCCCCACGGCCGCCACGTCATCGGCTGCGGCGGGCGCGGTCCGGGCGGCGGCTTCGGCCACCAGTTCTTCGCCTACCAGGGCGAGCTGGACCTGGACCACTACCAGAAGGACGGCACCTGCCTGCGCCTGCGCGAGCTGTACACCAGCCTCGAACGCGCCGGCCTCAAGGCCTACGAGCTCAAGCCCGATGAACTGCGCCGGCTGCTGGTCGGCGGGCACACCTCGGTGCCGCTGGACCTGACCCTGATCCCGCTGCGCTCCACCAGCGAACAGAGCCTGAAGACCTTCCGCTCGCTGTTCATCAACCTGCTGCACATGCGCGAGATCACCGCGGCCAAGCTCAAGCAGCTGTTCCTCGACGCCTTCGAGCACAGCCTGCGCTCGGGCAGCGTCGACTATATCGCCGCCTGCGAGGAGGCCTTCCGCGACGTGCGCCGCATGGAGGGCGACTACCAGGCCCTGGTCGCCGCCGGCCCGCTGGTCGAGGCGCTGGCCAACGGCGTGCAGCAGCGCGAATTCCTGCGCGGCAAGATGCACCGCCTCTCGCCGCTACTCGACAGCCTGCTGGGCACCTGGGAAGACTACGCAGGGGCGCGCAAGGAAGAGCTGGTGATCCAGGCCGAGCACTACCGCAGCGAGCAGGACGGCCTGCAGAACGAGCAGCGCGGCGGCACCGCCGAGCTGATGCGCCTGGAGCGCGAGATCAGCGAGATCCAACGCTGGATGGGCGAGCTGGCGGTGCTGAAGAACCGCTTCGCGCTGGTCGAGGACGCCAAGGTGCTGGAGCAGCAGCTGCTCGCCGCCAAGGACGCCCACGACGAACTGGCCGGCGCCCTGGCCCACTCGCGGCAGTTCTCCAGCGAAGACCTGGAAGAGCGCGTGCGCGACCTGGAGAAGCGCGTGAAGAGCGTGCGCCAGCAGCTCGAACACGCCGACAACAACAGCTACGCGCGCCTGCGCGAGGAGTTCTCGCAGCAGGACGTGGAGCGCCTGATGCGCCTGTTCAACGGCGCGCTGTTCAGCCTGCCGCTGGGCGAGAACGGGGTGAACCTGGACGCGGACGGCAACTGGGTCGGCAGCGTCGAGAAGATCCTCGACCACTTCAAGGGCGAGCGCTTCGAAGTACCCGGCCTGTCCATCGACCTCTCGCACATCGAGCCGCCGGCGCTGCAGGCCCTGGCCGACCGCGCCGCCCTGCGCGACCAGAAGGAGCGCCTGGAGAAGGAGCTCAAGCAGCTCAAGACCCAGCAGGCGGTGGCCGCCGACCGCCACGCCAGCAAGGCCCAGGCCGACAAGCTGTACCAGGACGTGCTCGACGCGCAGAAGGCCCTGGAAGACTTCCGCCGCAGCGAAACCCTGAGCGTCGAAGAACCGGCCAAGCTGGAAAAACTCGCGCAGCTGGAAGCCACCCAGGACGAGCTCAAGCGCTCGGCCGACGCCTTCACCGAACGCGTCCAGCAACTGTCCGCCAAGCTGCAGCTGATCGGCCGCCAGCTGGCCGACCTGGAAGCCAAGCAGCGCACCCTCGACGACGCCCTGCGCCGCCGCCAGCTGCTGCCCGCCGACCTGCCGTTCGGCACGCCGTTCATGGAGCCGGTGGACGACTCCCTGGACAACCTGCTGCCGCTGCTCAACGACTATCAGGACACCTGGCAGCAACTGCAGCGCATCGACGGCCAGATCGAGGCGCTGTACGCCCAGGTACGCCTCAAGGGCGTGGCCAAGTTCGACAGCGAGGACGACCCCGAGCGCCGCCTGCACCTGCTGATCAACGCCTACGCGCACCGCACCGACGAGGCCCTGACCCTGGCGAAGGCCCGTCGCGCGGCGGTGACCGACATCGCCCGGACCCTGCGCAACATCCGCAGCGACTACGACAACCTCGAACACCAGCTGGCGCTGTTCAACCGCGAGATCAACAAGCGCCAGGTGTCGAACCTGCAGAGCTTCCGCATCGTGCTGGCGCCGAACAAGGACGCCCTCCGGCACATCGACCAGATCATCCACAGCGCCGGCCAGTACGAGGAAGGCGAGAACCTCTCGGTGTTCGACCTGACCCAGAGCGCCGAGCAGGATGCGAAGAACGAGGAAGCCAAGGACTACCTGTCGCGCCTGGTGGCGGCGAACAACAACCAGCTGGGCCTGAAGGACCTGTTCGAGCTGGCGTTCGAGATCACCAAGGTCGGCGGCCAGCCGATCGTCCACACCGACATCGACGGCGCCGCCTCCAACGGCACCACCATGACCATCAAGGCGCTGACCAACATGTACCTGTTGCTGCACCTGATGGACCGCGAGCAGGCCGGGCGCATCCGCCTGCCCTACTACCTCGACGAGGCCGCCGACATCGACGAACGCAACCAGTCGGCGCTGCTGGAGACCAGCCTGCAGCTGGGCTTCGTGCCGATCCTGGCGAGCGTCAAGCCACAGGTCTCGGCGCAGGTGGCCATCGACCTGGAAGGCGGCAGCGGCCCCAACGGCATCTACATCGACGAGGCCGACTGGAAGTTCATCCGCCGCCGCGAGCAGGCCGCCAGCGCCACCGCCGAGGCAG
>NZ_JARJLT010000200.1 GCF_029335315.1 Pseudomonas citronellolis | reverse complement strand
GCCCTCGCCCTTGCCGAAGATTTTCTTGAGTGCCTTGAGCACGGTGATCTCGTAGTGGTTAAGGAATGAACGGCCGCCAGTGTAAAGCAAGTTGCCAGCCGGGCGAAATCCGTGCACGCCTCGACGCCCGGCGCGCGCGCCGAAAGCCTGCCGTGGATCAGTCGGAAATCAGCCGCAGAGGCGGTTGCGGCCGTGCTGCTTGGCCCGGTACAGGGCTTCGTCGGCGCGGCGCAGCAGGCCCTGCAGGCTTTCCTCGCGGACCATCTCGGCGACTCCGAGGGATACCGTCACGCCGGGCAGGGCGCCCAGCGGCGAATAGAAGGAGCTGACCTGTTCCAGGCTCTGGCGCAGGCGCTCGCCGATGGAGCGGGCTTCGACCAGGCTCACCTCGGGCAGCAGGATGACGAACTCCTCGCCGCCGAAGCGCGCCATGCTGTCCTTGGGCCTGAGCTGGCTGCGCAGGGTGTGCGCCACCAGGCACAGGGCGTAGTCGCCGGCCAGGTGGCCGTGGACGTCGTTGTAGTCCTTGAAGTGGTCGACATCCAGCATGAGCATCGCCAGTGGCTGCTCGTTGAACCCGCAGCGGGTGCTCTCGCGCTCGTACACGTGCTCCAGCCAGCGCCGGTTGAACAGCCCGGTGAGGGTGTCGATGTTGGCGTTCTGCTCGGTGTTGAGGATGATCCGGTTGCCCTGGCGGACCCGCTCGCAGAGCATCTCCAGGAGGTTCTGCATGAGCTGCGGGGACTGCTCGAACAGGCTCAGCAGGGCCTGCCGGTGCAGGCGCAGCACGCGGGTGGCCTGGGTCGCCACCACGTAGGCGGACGGGTGGTCATGGTCGATGAAGCTGATCTCGCCGGCGCAATCGCCGCTGCCCAGGGTCGACACCGGGGAGTTGTCGAGCGAGCCGAGGTAGACCTTGAGCTGGCCGTCGAGCACCAGGTACAGGTAGTGGTTGCGATTGAACGGCGAAAGCAGCACCTCGCCGGCTTCCAGTTCCAGCGCGCGGAACTCCTTGAGCAGGCGCTGCAACGCCGCTCCGGCGACGTTCTGGAACAGCCGCAGGTGGCGCAACTGCTGGACATCCTGCTGCCACTGGGTCGGCTTCATGGCTTGGCGGGCTTTCTACGGGTTCCGGGAAGGGACACGGCGACTCTCCATAGTCCGGTAGGTCCTTCGGGAACTTCAGTATTAATGACTTTTGCGTACTGGCAATTCACTGGCGGGATGGGCCGACCAGTGGTCGACCCCGGTGGACGATTACCCTTCGAGCCGCTCGAAATGCACCGCGAAGGCCCCCAGGCATTCGCTGTGGGCCAGGCGCGCAGCGGCGTCCGGGCCGCCGCGAGGCTGGCGGGCATCAGCCCCGGTCGGTCACAGCCGCTCGCGCAGCCAGGCGCCGATGTCGCCGATCTCCTCGTTGCTCACTTCATGGGCCATGGGGTAGTCGCGCCATTGCGCGGCCACACCCTGGCGCAGCAGGAAATCGTGCGCGGCACGGCCCATGGCGGGCGCCACCACGTCGTCGTAGGTACCATGCAAACACAGCGCCGGCAGCTGTTTTTTCGCTTCCGGCAGCCGTATCTCGTCGCTGAATGTCGGGCCATAGGTGGACAGCGCCATCACCCCGGCCAGTTCGCCCGGCCAGCGCAGGTAGCCGGTGTGCAGCACCACGGCGCCGCCCTGGGAGAAGCCGGCGAGGACGATGCGACGGGCGGCGATGCCCTGCGCCAGTTGCTCCTCGATCAGCGCGATCACCGCGTCCGCCGAGGCTTCCAGCTGCGCCTCGTCGATGGCCCGCGCCGGGGCCATGGCCTTGATGTCGTACCAGCTGGGCACCGGCATGCCGTTGAACACCGTCACCGGGCGGGTCGGCGCCTGGGGCAGGATGAAGCGCGTGCTCGGCAGGATCTTCTGCAGCATCCGCGCCACCGGTTCGAAGTCGTAACGGTCGGCGCCCAGGCCGTGCAACCAAATGACGCACGCGTCGGCGGCCTGGGTGGGTTCGAGTAGCAGGGGCAGGGTCATCGGGGGCTCCATGATGAGGCGCGTGCTCCGCAACGGAGCGCGCGCCGGAAAAAGGATCGGCGATTCTGCGAAAAGTATGTCGCTTTGCCATAACTTCTCGGCTTGACCTTCGCCGAATCGCGGGGTGTGGGGCGTTCTGGTACGCCGCTTGCTAACTCAGGCTCCAGGCTGCAACCCGTCCCGCCGGCGTAACACTCTATCCGACCCCCATCCGGAAACCAGTGCTGCGTGGCGGGGCGGGCAGCCCATTGAACAGGCCGCCGTGGTGAGGGCGGCCCCCGAAACATGTCCGGCTCGCGTGACCCGCGAGCGGGGGTGGTCCGGATGGCGCGCGGGACGTATCCGCAGAGCCGGCTAGACTGACCTGAGGTTTCCACTTTCACGCAGGGCCCGGAGCAGGCCCTGCCGCCGCCTCACGAGGGCGAGTGGGCCGGGACTCCTACACGAATAAAAGCAACTGGAGGTGATCGATGAAGATGGTGAAATCCACCCTGGCGGCGCTGACCGCCCTTAGCGTCCTGGGGCTCAGCGGCATGGCCCACGCCGGCGCGACCCTGGACGCCGTGAAGAAGAAAGGTTTCGTGCAGTGCGGTATCAGCGATGGCCTGCCGGGCTTCTCCTTTGCCGACGCCAAGGGCGTCTACAAGGGCATCGACGTGGATGTCTGCAAGGCGGTCGCCGCCGCCGTGTTCGGCGACGCCAGCAAGGTCAAGTACACCCCGCTGACCGCCAAGGAGCGCTTCACCGCGCTGCAGTCCGGCGAGATCGACGTGCTCTCGCGCAACACCACCTGGACCAGCTCCCGCGACAGCGCCATGGGCCTGAACTTCGCCGGCGTGACCTACTACGACGGCCAGGGCTTCCTGGTGAACAAGAAGCTCGGCGTGACCAGCGCCAAGCAGCTCGACGGCGCCACCGTGTGCATCCAGGCCGGCACCACCACCGAGCTGAACCTGTCCGACTACTTCCGCTCGAACAACCTCAAGTACACCCCGATCACCTACGACACCTCCGACGAAAGCGCCAAGTCGCTGGAATCCGGGCGTTGCGACGTGCTCACCTCCGACCAGTCGCAGCTCTACGCGCAGCGCATCAAGCTGGGCAAGCCGGACGACTACGTGGTGCTGCCGGAAGTGATCTCCAAGGAACCGCTCGGCCCGGCCGTGCGCCAGGGCGACGAGGAATGGTTCGACATCGTCCGCTGGACGCTGTTCGCCATGCTCAACGCCGAGGAACTGGGCATCGACTCGAAGAACGTCGAGGAGCAGGCCAAGTCCTCGAAGAACCCCGACATCAACCGCCTGCTCGGCGCCGAAGGCGACTACGGCAAGGACCTGAAGCTGCCGAAGGACTGGGCGGTGCAGATCGTCAAGCAGGTCGGCAACTACGCCGAGATCTTCGAGCGCAACGTCGGCGAAGGCAGCGACCTGAAGATCAAGCGCGGCCTCAATGCCCTGTGGAACAAGGGTGGTCTGCAGTACGCACCGCCGGTGCGTTGATCCACCCAGGCCCGCGCCCGGAGCCTGGGCGCGGGCACGTTCGAACGACGTGAGCTTCCCCGCGTAGGTACGGGCGTGGTCCCGTGCCCGCGTGGGCGGCTTTCGAGAGGGCCTACATGCAGACTTCCGTCAAAGCCCGGCGCCGCCTCAGCTGGTCGCTCAGCGATCCGGCCGTGCGCGCCTGGGCCTTCCAGATCATCGCCGTCGTCGCCGTGGTGGCGTTCGGCTGGTTCCTTTTCGACAACACCCAGACCAACCTCGCCCACCGCGGCATCCAGTCCGGCTTCGGCTTCCTGGACAACAGCGCCGGCTTCGGCATTTCCCAGCACCTGATCGACTACAGCGAGTCCGACACCTACGGACGGGTGTTCTTCGTCGGCCTGCTCAACACCCTGCTGGTGACGGTGATCGGCATCGTCCTGGCAACCATCATCGGCTTCATCCTCGGCGTGGCCAGGCTGTCGCCGAACTGGCTGGTGCGCAAGATCGCCACGGTGTACATCGAGACCTTCCGCAACATCCCGCCGCTGCTGCAGATATTCTTCTGGTACTTCGCCGTGCTCGCCCAGTTGCCCGGGCCACGGCAGAGCATCAGCGTCGGCGACACCCTGTTCTTCAACAACCGCGGCATGCAGATGCCGGCGCCGGTACCCACCGAGGCGATGCCGGCGTTCCTCATCGCCATCCTCCTCGCCCTGGTGGCCTGGGCCGTGCTGTGGCGCTGGGCCAAGGTGCGCCGGCACGCCACCGGCAAGACCTTCCCGGTGTTCCTCTGCGGCCTGGCCACGCTGATCGTGCTGCCGGCGCTGACCGTGCTGGTGGCCGGCGTGCCGGTGCACTGGGACATGCCGGTGCTGCAGGGCTTCAACTTCCGCGGCGGCTGGGTGGTGATCCCGGAGCTGGTGTCCATCGTCCTGGCGCTGTCGATCTACACCGCGGCCTTCATCGGCGAAACGGTGCGCGCCGGCATCCAGGCGGTCAGCCACGGCCAGACCGAGGCCGCCGGCTCCCTCGGCCTGCGCCCCGGGCAGACCCTGCGGCTGGTGATCATCCCGCAGGCGCTGCGGGTGATAGTGCCGCCGCTGACCAGCCAGTACCTGAACCTGGCGAAGAACTCCTCGCTGGCCGCCGGCATCGGCTACCCGGACATGGTCTCGCTGTTCGCCGGCACGGTGCTCAACCAGACCGGCCAGGCCATCGAGACCATGGCCATCACCATGAGCGTGTACCTCGCCATCAGCCTGAGCATTTCGCTGCTGATGAACTGGTACAACAAGCGCATCGCGCTGATCGAACGCTAGGGGGACGCCATGGCAAACCATACCTTCAAGCCCGATCTGCCGCCGCCGGCGATGAGCGTCGGGGTCATCGGCTGGCTGCGCGCCAACCTGTTCTCCAGCTGGTTCAACACCCTGCTGACCCTGGCCGGGCTCTACGTCGTCTGGCTGATCGTGCCGCCGCTGCTGGAGTGGGCGGTGTTCAAGGCCGACTGGGTCGGCGAGAGCCGCGCCGACTGCAGCCGCGAAGGCGCCTGCTGGGTGTTCATCAGCACCCGTTTCGGCCAGTACATGTACGGTTTCTACCCCGAGGCGCTGCGCTGGCGGGTGGACCTCAACGTGCTGCTGGTGGTGGTCGGCGCCGCGCCGCTGTTCCTGCGGCACTTCCAGTACAAGCTGAAGTACGGCCTGGCCTACCTGCTGGCGCTGCCGCTGGTGAGCTTCTGGCTGCTGCACGGCGGCTTCCTCGGCCTGGAAACGGTGCCCACCAGCCAGTGGGGCGGGTTGATGCTGACCGTGGTGATCGCCGCCGTCGGCATCGCCGGCGCGCTGCCGCTGGGCATCCTGCTGGCCCTGGGGCGGCGCTCCAAGCTGCCGGCGATCAAGGTCCTGTGCGTGACCACCATCGAGTTCTGGCGCGGCGTGCCGCTGATCACCGTGCTGTTCATGTCCTCGGTGATGCTGCCGCTGTTCCTGCCCGAGGGCATGAACCTCGACAAGCTGCTGCGGGCCATGGTGATGGTGATCCTGTTCGAGGCCGCCTACATCGCCGAGGTGGTTCGCGGCGGCATGCAGGCCATCCCCAAGGGCCAGTACGAGGCGGCCGCGGCCATGGGCCTGGGCTACTGGCGGATGATGGGCCTGGTGATCCTGCCGCAGGCCCTGAAGCTGGTGATCCCGGGCATCGTCAACACCTTCATCGCGCTGTTCAAGGACACCAGCCTGGTGATCATCATCGGCCTGTTCGACTTCCTGAACAGCATCAAGCGCGCCACCGCGGACCCGGCCTGGCTGGGCATGTCCACCGAGGGCTACGTGTTCGCCGCGCTGGTCTACTGGGTCTTCTGTTTCGGCATGTCCCGCTACTCCATGCACCTGGAGCGCAAGCTGGATACCGGCCACAAGCGTCGTTAGGAGTTCATCAGCATGTCTGAAGCCAGCAACAAGAGCGTCCCGGCCATCGGCGATCACGTGATGATCGAGATGAAGGCGGTGAACAAGTGGTACGGCCAGTTCCACGTGCTCAAGGACATCAACCTGACGGTCCGCCAGGGCGAGCGCATCGTGCTCTGCGGCCCGTCCGGTTCCGGCAAGTCCACCACCATCCGCTGCATCAACCGCCTGGAAGAACACCAGCAGGGCAACATCATCGTCGACGGCACCGAGCTGACCAACGACCTCAAGCAGATCGAGACGATCCGCAGCGAAGTCGGCATGGTGTTCCAGCACTTCAACCTGTTCCCGCACCTGACCGTGCTGCAGAACTGCATCCTGGCGCCGATGTGGGTGCGCAAGATGCCCAAGCGCGAGGCCGAGGAAGTGGCCATGCACTACCTGCAGCGGGTGCGCATCCCGGAACAGGCCAACAAGTACCCGGGCCAGCTCTCCGGCGGCCAGCAGCAGCGCGTGGCGATTGCCCGCGCGCTGTGCATGAAGCCGAAGATCATGCTGTTCGACGAGCCCACCTCGGCGCTCGACCCGGAAATGGTCAAGGAAGTGCTGGACACCATGATCGGCCTGGCCCAGAGCGGCATGACCATGCTCTGCGTGACCCACGAGATGGGCTTCGCCCGCACCGTGGCGAACCGGGTGATCTTCATGGACAAGGGCGAGATCGTCGAACAGGCGCCGCCGGACCAGTTCTTCGACAACCCGCAGTCCGACCGCACCAAGCTGTTCCTCAGCCAGATCATCCACTGAGCCCGCGCGGCGCGGCCTGCGGGCCGCGCCGTGAGACTGGCGCCTGAAACCCGTGGCAGAGCCTTCCTACGCTCGTCAGCAGCCTTGGCGCTGGGGGGCGGCTTCGGCGTATCCTGACCCCTTCCGCACCATCGTCCCGTCCGACCCCGGCTGAACTCCGCCGCCGCGACGGTGTTCCGATGGGCAGGGGACACCCTGGAATCCCATGCTTGGGCTATACGTTTGAAATGGCCCGCCTCGCCGTCCGACTGAAGAGAAGCGCCCGTGAACCTGACCCTGACTCCACTGAACCTGAGCAAAGCCAAGGCCTGGAGCGCCCACGCGGTGACGGCCAGTGGCGTGATCCTGGCGCTGCTCGCGCTGCTGGCGCTGGTCGACAACCGGCCCCAGGCCTGCCTGCTGTGGCTGGGCGCGGCGCTGCTGGTGGACGGCCTGGACGGCACCCTGGCGCGCAAGTTCGACGTCAAGGCGGTGCTGCCGCACTTCGACGGCTCGACCCTTGACCTGGTGATCGACTACCTCACTTACGTGTTCATCCCGGCGATCTTCATCTACCGCTACGTGCCGCTGCCGTTGCACAGCGAGCTGCTCGGCGTCGGGGTGATCCTGGTGTCCTCGCTGTTCTGCTTCTGCAACGTCAACATGAAGAGCAAGGACAACTACTTCGTCGGCTTCCCGGCCGCGTGGAACGTGGTGGCGGTGTATTTCTTCGTGCTGGCGCCGAACCCCTGGGTGAACCTGGTGACCATCCTGCTGCTGGCCGCCCTGACCCTGACCCGCATGAAGTTCCTGCACCCGTTCCGGGTACGCCAGTTCATGCCGCTGAACATCGCGGTGACCTTCATCTGGATGTTCAGCAGCGGCCTGCTGATCCTCCAGCAGCCGGTGGACCAGACCTGGCTGCTGTGGCTGTGGTTCGCGGCGTCGGCGTACTTCGTCGGGGTGTGCGTGTGGCGCACGGCGATGGAGTGGTTCAGCTGAGCCGCCGGATGCCACGACTTCTCAAGGCCGCCTTCGGGCGGCCTTGTGCTTTCCCGGGTAGGAGCGGGCCACGTCCGCGATCGCGCGCATGGCGCGCTCCTACGGCGGTACAGCCCGTAGGGCGGATAACGCCCCAGGCGTTATCCGCCGTCACTCAGTCCACGCCGGCCCGCCCCAACCGCCGCTGCCGATAGGCCCCCGGCGACTCCCCGCACAGCTGCTTGAACAGCCGCGCGAAGCTGGCCCGGTCGGCGTAGCCCACGTCGTTGGCGATGCGCTCCAGCGAGCGCCGTGGGTCGGCCAGGGCCTCGCGGGCCGCGTCCATGCGCAGGCGTTGCAGGTAGTCGTTGGGGGTCATGCCCAGTTCCGCGCGGAAGCGCCGCAGCAGGGTGCGGCTGGAGCAATGCGCGCGGCGCGCCATGCTGTCCAGGTCGACGGGCTCGGCGTGGTGTGCTTCCAGCCACTGCAGCAGCGGCGCCAGGGCGCCGCGCGGGCTTTCCGGGAGCAACGGCACGAAGCGCGATTGTTTGCCACGCGCCTCGTCGAACACCAGGGCGCCCGCCACCTGCTGCGCCAGGCGCGCGCCGCCGTGGCGGGCGATCAGTTGCAGGCACAGGTCGAGGCCGGCCTGGGCGCCGCCGGAGCACCAGCGCGCGCCGTCTTCGCTGCACAGCGCCTCGCTGTCCAGCCGCACCCGGGGATAGCGCCGGCGGAACTCGGCGGCCAGCGCCCAGTGCGTGGTGGCGCGGCGGCCGTCGAGCTGGCCGGCCTCGGCCAGCAGGAAGGCGCTGCTGCACAGGCTGCCCAGCGCTTGCGCGGGTGGCTGGCGGCGCAGCCAGGCGAGCAGGGCGCGGTTGCCCTGCAGCATCGCCTCGATGTCGCTGCCGGTGGCCGGGATCAGCAGCAGCTCGTCCGCGTCGACGCTTTCCAGCGCACCGTCCACCGCGATGCTGGCGCAGGAAACCTGCACGGGGCCCCCGTCGGCGCTGACCCGGCGCACGCGGAACAGCGCCCGGCCGGCGAGGCGGTTGGCCAGCTGCAGGCTGTCCAGGGCCAGGCCGAGGCTGGAGAGCACGGTCTGCGGGCAGACGTAGAGGGCGATGGCGGGCATGGAGGCTGCTCTGTCGGTTATGGTCACAATGTTGTCGATAATGACAATGGTGTCCAGCGCTTCCCACGCCGGATAATCCACTCACCATCCCGCCGCGAGCCCGCCCCATGGCCCATCCCAACGCCGAACTGATCGACCGCTTCTACCAGGCCTTCCAGCGCCGCGACGGCGACGCCATGGCCGCCTGCTACGCGCCCCGGGTGCGCTTCCACGACCCGGCCTTCGGCGAGCTGAATGGCCGCGACGCCGGCGACATGTGGCGCATGCTGACCCGCCGCGCCGCCGACCTGAGCCTGGAGTTCGACCAGGTCTGGGCGGACGAGCGCGAGGGCGGCGCGCACTGGGTGGCGCGCTACACCTTCAGCCAGACCGGGCGCGTGGTGGTCAACCGCATCCAGGCCCGCTTCGTCTTCGCCGACGGCCTGATAGTCGCTCACGACGACAGCTTCGACTTCTGGCGCTGGGCCCGCCAGGCACTGGGCGTTCCGGGCCTGCTGCTGGGCTGGGCGCCGCCGCTGCGGGCGGCCATCCGGCGCAAGGCGCGCCAGGGCCTGGCGGCCTTCCAGGCACGCGAGCGCGACGTCAGCCGAGTCTGATAGCACCGTGACAGGGCTCGCCTGGGGACGAGCCATGGGCTTAAATGACAGGCGAGCCCGCGCAGGAAGCCCCGCCATGATCACCCTGTTCCAGTTTCCCCCGGCCTTCAATGTGCCCAACGTCAGCCCCTACTGCCTGAAGCTGGAGACCTTCCTGCGCCTGTCCGGCCTGGAATACCAGGTGCAGCACCTGACGGACCCGCGCAAGGGTCCCAAGGGCAAGCTGCCCTTCATCAAGGTCGAGGGGCAGACCGTCGCCGACACCGAGATCATCATCCAGGACCTGCAGCAGCGCTTCGCCCTGGACCTGGACGCCGGCCTCGACGCCCGCGGACGCGGCTGGGCGGTGTCGATCACCCGGCTGTGCGACGAACACCTGGCGCCGCTGCTGGTGTACTTCCGCTGGCTGGAGGCGGACGGCTGGCGGCAGGTGGCGCCGGTGCTGCTGCGCGGCGTGCCGGGCCCGCTGCGGCCGATCGTCGGGGTGCTGATCCGGCGCAAGATCCGTGCTGCGCTGAAAGGTCGCGGGTTGACCGCGCATCGCCGCGAGGAACTGCTGGCCTTCGCCCGCCACGACCTCGAGGCCCTCGACGGCATGCTCGGCGACCTGCCGTACTTCGGCGGCGCGCAGCCCTGCAGCGCCGACGCGGCGGCCTATGGGATACTCGCCAATCTGATCCTCAGCACCCTGGAAACCCCCTTGAACCACATGGCGCGCGAATACGAACGGCTGGTCGGCTACTGCGAACGCATGCAGCAGCGGGTCTGGGCATGACCCAGGCCGAGCCGCGGCCCTGGTTCGTCTACCTGGTGCGCGCCGCCAATGGCGCGCTCTACTGCGGCATCAGCGACGACCCGCAGCGGCGCTTCGAGGCGCACCGCACTGGGCGTGGCGCGCGCTTCTTCCACTCCAGCCCGGCGCAGGCGCTGGTCTACGTCGAGGCCTGTGCCGGCAAGGGCGACGCCCTGCGCCGCGAACGCGCGATCAAGGCCCTCGGCAAGCCGGCCAAGGAACGCCTGGTGCTGGCCGGCGCGGCGCTGGCCATCAGCTGCGCGGATAGCGCGCCATAGCTTCGACCGGGTAGGACCGCGCGCCGCGCGGGGGTAAGCTGGGGGCTCCCTCAATGCCGGCCGACGGAGCCCCGCATGTCCGAGCTGATCCTGCACCACTACCCGACGTCCCCCTTCGCCGAGAAGGCCCGCCTGCTGCTGGGCTTCAAGCAACTGTCGTGGCATTCGGTGCAGATCCCGCCGATCATGCCCAAGCCCGACCTGCTGGCGCTCACCGGCGGCTACCGGAAGACCCCGGTGCTGCAGGTAGGGGCCGACCTGTATTGCGACACCGCGCTGATCGCCCGCCGCCTGGAGCAGGAAAAGGCCACCCCGGCGCTGTTCCCCGAGGGCCAGGAGTTCAGCGTCGCGGCCTTCGCCGCCTGGGCCGATTCGGTGCTGTTCCAGCACGGCGTGAGCCTGGTGTTCCAGCCCGAGTCCATCGCCGTGCGCTTCGGCAAGCTGCCGCCGGAATTCCTCAAGGCCTTCATCGCCGACCGCACCCAGCTGTTCAGCGGCGGCACCAGCGCGCGCCTCTCGGCGGAGCTGGCGCGCCAGCAGTGGCCGGTGTTCATGGCCCGGCTGGAGCAGCAACTGGCGCGGGAGGAGGGCGACTTCCTGTTCGGCGAGCCGTCGCTGGCCGACTTCGCCGTCGCCCACGTGCTCTGGTTCGTCAAGGCCACGCCGGTGACCTCTCCGCTGGTGGACGCCTACCCGGCGGTGGCGGCCTGGCTGGGCCGCACGCTGGGCTTCGGCCACGGCGCGTCGAGCGAGATGAGCAGCGAACAGGCCCTGGCCGTGGCCCGCGGCAGCCAGCCGGCGGCGCTGCCGGACGAACCCTTCAGCGACCCCAACGGCCTGCAAGCCGGCCAGCGGGTGGCCATCGCCGCGACCGACTACGGCGTCGACCCGGTGGAAGGCGAGCTGCTGCACGTGGGCAGCGAGGAACTGATCCTGCGTCGCGAAGACCCGCGCGCCGGCGTGGTGCACGTGCACTTCCCGCGCGTGGGCTTTGGCATCGAGGCGCGCTGACGGCAG
>NZ_JARJLT010000001.1 GCF_029335315.1 Pseudomonas citronellolis | reverse complement strand
CGCGCTCGGCATACAGGCGCTCCAGTTCCTGGCCACGGGCCAGTACGCCGGATTCGGCCGAGTCGCCCCGGCGCACGCGCAGGAAGTGCCGGCCGACCCAGTAGCCGTCGCGGCTGACCAGGCTCTGACCGGCCCCCAGCGCGGCGCGCTGGGCCAGGGCCTGCTCCAGGGTTTCCACCGGGCGCACGCCGGCCAGCCAGGGCGACAGATCGTGGTCGCTGGAGACTTTTTCCAGCAGGCTGCCGGCCACGCCGGCGGCGGCGCCGCGCGGCAGGTCGAGCAGGCGCAGCTCGCCCTTTTCCAGGCTGGCGAAGGGCAGCGCGGCGAAATCGTCCAGCAGCACGGCGTGCAGGTCGGCGCCGAGCACGGTTTCCACCGCCAGCTCCCAGCCCTGCTCCACGCGCAGGCCCTCGGCCAGGCGCGGGCGTTGTTCCAGGCCCTGCTCGCGCAGCCAGTCGGCGGCGCCGGCGCCCGGGTCGAGGGCGGCCTGTTGCAGGGCCTCCAGCGAAGCGATGCGGCCGTTCAGGCGTTGCAGTTCGCCCTGGGCCTGGTGCTGGGCGGCGTTGCCGTCCTGCAGGGCCTGGCGCACCTGCTCCAGGCGCTCGACCAGCTCCAGCTCCTCGGCCTGCAGCTCTTCGAGCTGCAACTCGACGGTGGCCATCTGCTCGCTCAGTTCGAGGATGGCGGCGCCTTCCGGGTCGGCGGCCAGCTGCGCGCGCTCCTCGCCCAGGCGGCGTTCACGCTCGCCCTGGCGCTCCAGGCTGTGTTCCAGGTGCTGGATGCTCGACTGCTGCACCTCGGCCTGCCGGCGCGGCTCGGCGCTCTGCTGGTTGAAGGCGTCCCAGCGCTGCTGCCAGTCGTGCATGCCGGTTTCGGAAGCCTCCAGCAGCGCGCTGGACTCCTCGGCGGCGGCGGCGCTGACTTCCTGCTCCGGCGCGAGCATTTCCAGTTCTTCGCTCAGCGTCGCCAACAGGGTGCGGTCGTGGCCCAGGTGCGATTCGGTTTCCTGGCGGGTGCGCTCGGCCTCGCGCAGGTCGTCCTGCAGCTGGCGCATACGCTGCTGGCCGTGCTGGATGCTCTGCTCGACGCGGGCGATATCGCCGCCCACCGAGTAGAAGCGGCCCTGCACCTGGTTGAAGCGCTCGGACAGCTCGTGGTGGCCGTCGCGCAGGCGTTCGATGCTGGCGTCGGCGCTGCGCTGCTCGGCCACCAGGGCCTCGAAGGCCACCTCCTGGTCGCCGATCACCCGCTCCTTCTGCCCCACCTGCTCGTTCAGCTCGCGCCACTTCAGGGCGCCGAGCTGGGCCTTGAGCTGGCGCTCCTCGGCCTTGAATTCCTGGTATTTCTCCGCCGACTGGGCCTGGCGGTGCAGGCGTTCGAGCTGGCGCTCCAGTTCTTCGCGCAGGTCGGACAGGCGCGCCAGGTTCTCCTGGGTGCGGCGGATGCGGTTCTCGGTCTCGCGGCGGCGCTCCTTGTACTTGGAGATGCCGGCGGCTTCCTCGATGAAGTTGCGCAGGTCCTCGGGCTTGGCCTCGATCAGCTTGGAGATCATGCCCTGCTCGATGATCGAGTAGCTGCGCGGGCCCAGGCCGGTGCCGAGGAAGATGTCGGTGATATCACGGCGCCTGCACTTGGTGCCGTTGAGGAAATAGGTGTTCTGGCCGTCGCGGGTCACCCGGCGGCGAATGGAAATCTCGGCGTAGGCGGCGTATTCGCCCACCAGGGTGTTGTCCGAGTTGTCGAAGATCAGCTCGATGGACGCCTGGGTCACCGGCTTGCGCGTGTTCGAGCCGTTGAAGATGACGTCGGTCATCGACTCGCCACGGAGGTTCTTCGCCGAGCTCTCGCCCATCACCCAGCGCACGGCGTCGATGATGTTGGACTTGCCGCAGCCGTTGGGGCCGACCACGGCCGCCATGTTGCTGGGGAAGTTGACGGTGGTCGGGTCGACGAAGGACTTGAACCCGGCCAGCTTGATGCACTTCAGGCGCATGCGGCTCTCCTCAGCGTTCGGCCAGGGCGGCCAGCACCAGCTGGCTGTTGTGCCGGCCGTACTCCAGCAGCACCGCGCGGATGGCCGCCTCATCGCGGCCGATCACCGCCTGCAGCAGCTGGGCGAAGCTGTCGAGGAACTGGCTCATCTCGCCTTTGCGCCGCTCCAGGGCCAGGTGGTAGGTGCGGCTGATGGCCGGCAGCAGGTTCTCCACCGTCTCTTCCAGGTAGGGGTTGGCGGCGAACGGGAAGGCCGCGCGCATGATGTCGAAGCTGGACTCGACGAAGGCGTGGATGTCGCCGCGCTCCAGGCTTTCCAGCAGGCGCTGCTGGATGGCGCGGAACGGCTGCAGGTCGCTTTCCTCGCGCCAGGTGCGGGCCACGGCGCCGGCCAGCATGATGTACAGCTCCATGACCAGCGTGTAGAGGCTTTCCACGTGGCTGGCCGAAAGCGCCGAGACCTGCGCTCCGCGGCGCGGCAGGATCACCACCAGGTGGCGGCGTTCGAGGATCAGCAGGGCCTCGCGGACCGAGCCGCGGCTGACGTTCAGCGCCTGGGTGACCTTCTGCTCCTGGATGCGTTCGCGCTCCTTGAGTTCCCCCCGGATGATGCGTTCGGCGAGGTGGTGGGCAATCTGCTCAGCCAGGCTGTCCGGGGCCTTGAACGTCATGGGTGTCCTTATCGCTGGAGGGCTGATGGGATGGGGCTTGCGGCCGCGAAGTGTAACACAGGGTGTTACCCGGCAATGCCCCACCGGGGGTGCTCGACTGAACGAAGGTTGGTGCGTCGACCGAAAGGATTGGGCGCAGGATTGTCCGACAATCCGACAACGAGAAACGCCCATGTTCGCCTTCCTCTCCCCTGCCTGGATGCTCAGCCTGAAAAAGGCCGGCTACTGGATCTGGCTGGTGCCGGTGTTCGGCATCCCGGTGAGCTACTGGTGGTCCTACGGCAGCGCCCATCCCAACGCCTGGGCCTGGTTCGTCATCAGCGTGGTGTTCCTGGTCATCCCGCTGCTCGACGCCATCGTCGGCCGCGATCCGGCCAACCCCGACGAAGCCACCGAAGTGCCGGTACTGGAACGCGAAGGCTACTACCGCTTCCTCAGCCTGCTGACGGTGCCGCTGCTGCTGGGCATGCTGGCCTACGGCGGCTGGGTGCTGGCGCACAACGAGGCGTGGAACTGGGTCGGCCGGCTGGGCTGGATACTCTCGGTGGGCACGGTGATGGGCGCCATCGGCATCACCGTGTCCCACGAACTGATCCACAAGGACCCGCAGCTGGAGCAGTGCGCCGGCGGCCTGCTGCTGGCGGCGGTATGCTACGGCGGGTTCAAGGTGGAGCACGTGCGCGGGCACCACGTGAACGTCTCGACCCCGGACGACGCCTCCTCCTCGCGCTACGACCAGAGCCTGTACGCCTTCCTGCCCCACGCCTACACGCACAACTTCCTCAACGCCTGGCGCCTGGAGGCTCAGCGCCTGAAGCGCAAGGGCCTGCCGGCGCTGCACTGGCGCAACGAGCTGATCTGGTGGTATGCCATCAGCGCACTGTTCCTGGCGGGCTTCAGCGTCGCCTTCGGCTGGATCGGCGCGGTCTACTTCATCGGCCAGTCGATCATGGCCTTCACCCTGCTGGAGATCGTCAACTACGTCGAGCACTACGGCTTGCACCGCCGGCGCCTGGACGACGGCCGCTACGAACGCACCACCCCCGAGCACTCGTGGAACAGCAACTTCCTGCTGACCAACCTGTTCCTCTTCCACCTGCAGCGGCACTCCGACCACCACGCCTACGCCAAGCGCCGCTACCAGGTGCTGCGCCACTACGACGCCAGCCCGCAACTGCCCAACGGCTACGCCGGGATGATCGTCCTGGCGCTGTTCCCGCCGCTGTGGCGCGCGGTGATGAACCCTCGCGTGCGCGCCTACTACGCCGGCGAGGAATACCAGCTGAGCGACAGCCAGCGCGCCTGAGCCACCGGGTTCCACGCCTTTGCGGCAGCCGAGTACCCCCGGCTGCCGTTTTTTTT
>NZ_JARJLT010000019.1 GCF_029335315.1 Pseudomonas citronellolis | reverse complement strand
CCTCCTTAGCGTCCGCCCGCGCCGCGCGTCCTGGCGCGGCCCCACGGAACCCAGGAGGCAGTAGCGCATGGATCGACCCAGGCACCCTCTGCACAGCGGCCCGCGCCGAGGGCCCGCATGAAGCGACGCGGCCCCTGGCCGGTGGACCTGCGCGGGCTGGTCCTGATCATCGTGCTGCTCTCGGTGCTGGCCACCTTCTGCAACAGCCTGCTGGTGGCCTACCGGGTGCAGCGCGACGCGCTGATCCACTCGACCCTGGAGGCCAACGCGGCCTACGCCGCCAAGGTCGCTTCCAGCATCGGCGAGTTCCTCCGCTCGGCGCACAAGCGCCTGGCCTACAGCGCCAGCCGTCTCGGCCAGCGCTGGGACGATCCCCGCGTGCTGCGCGAGGAGGCCGTGCGGCTGCAGGCGCAGGACGCCGACTTCAACTCCATCGCCATCGTCGACGCCACCGGCAAGGTGCTGCAGGCCTACCCCGACGCGCTGCAGATCGTCGGCGAGACCCTGCGCTCGGAGGGCGTGACCCAGGCCCTGAAGGAGCGTCGGCCGCTGGTCAGCGCGGCCTATGTCTCCATCGCCGGCAACCTGGTGGTGTTCATCTCGCAGCCGGTGTTCGGCGCCGACGGGAGCTTCCTCGGGGTGGTCGGCGGCTCGGTCTACCTGCGCAAGCAGAGCGCGCTGCACGCGGTGATCGGCAGCCATTTCCACCACGAGGGCACCTTCGCCTTCATCGCCGACGGCCACCGCCGCCTGCTCTACCATCCCGACGCGCAGCGCATCGGCGAGGTGCTGGGCGCGAGCATGACGGTGGACGCCGCGCTGAAGGGCGAGAGCGGCAGCCTGGCGGTGCCGAACTACAGGGGCGTGGACATGCTCGCCGGCTACGCGCCGGTGACGGACGCCAACTGGGCGGTGGTCGCCCAGCAGCCGCGCGCGCGCAGCCTGGCGCCGCTGGCCGAGCTGATGCGCGACATGGTGGTCGGCATGCTCCCGGCCGGGTTGCTCGGGCTGCTGCTGATCGGCTTCGGCGTGGCGCTGATCGCCCGGCCGCTACGCCAACTGTCCGACGCCGCCGAGCAGCTGGCGGCGCCGCAGACCGTCGAGCGCCTGCAGAACATTCACGCCTGGTACCACGACGCCTCGGCCATCCGCCAGGCGCTGCTCACCGGCGTGCAGCTGTTCCAGCAGCGCCTCGGCCGGCTCAGCCGCGAGGCGCAGAGCGACCCGCTGACCGGGCTGGCCAACCGCCGTGCGCTGGGCGCCATGCTCGACCTGCTGGCCGAGGCCGGGCAGGGCTATGCGGTACTGGCGCTGGACATCGATCACTTCAAGCGGGTCAACGACAGCTTCGGCCACGACGCCGGCGACGTCGCCCTCAAGCAGGTGGCCGAGATCCTCCGGCGCAACTCGCGCAGCGGCGACCTGGCCTGCCGCGCCGGCGGCGAGGAGTTCACCCTGATCCTTCCCGACACGCCGATGGACACCGCGCGGGCCATCGCCGAGCGCATCCGCGAGAATCTCGCCGGCAGCGAGGTGCCGCAGGTCGGCCGGCTCACCCTGTCGATCGGCGTGGCCTGCCAGGGCCCCGAGGCGCCGACGGCGGAGGCGGTCCTCAAACTCGCCGACGAGCGCCTGTACCGGGCCAAGCAGGAAGGCCGCAACCGCGTGGTCGGCTAGCCCCTCCCGCATTGCGCGGGAGGGGCGCGGGCTCAGGCGCGCCAACCGATGCCGGCGGCCCACTCGGCCAGGTGCGCCAGGGTCTCGGCGGTTTCCGGCAGGAACGGGAACAGCGGGTAGACGTGCACCGAATCCTCCACCAGGCGCAGCGTGGTCGGCACCCCGGCGGTGCGGGCGCGGGCCTCCAGGCGCAGGGTGTCGCTGAGCAGCGTCTCGCCCTGCACGGCACTGAGGAACAGCGGCGGCAGCCCGGCCAGCTCGCCATACAGCGGCGAGACCAGCGGGTCGGTCGGCTCGTGGCCCTGGAAGTACGACGCCGCCATGTAGGCCAGCGAGTCGCGGTTGGCCGCCGGGTCGTCGCCGCTGAACTGGGCGATGCTCGGTCCGCCAAGGGCCAGGTCGGTGAACGGGCACACCGCGAAGATACCCGCCGGCAGCGCTTCGCCGGCGCCGCGCAGGAGCAGCGCCAACGCCAGGGCCAGGCCGCCGCCGGCCGATTCGCCGCTGAGCAGGATGCGCCCGGCCGGCACGCCGCTGCGCAGCAGGCCGCGATAGGCGTCGAGGGCGTCGTCCAGCGCCGCCGGGTAGGGGTGTTCCGGGGCCAGGCGGTAGTCGACGCTGACGCACGCGGCGCCCAGGCTGCGCGACAGGCGCCCGGCGTACTCCAGCGAACCGCGCGCCGAGCCGACCATGTAGCCGCCACCATGGAAGTGCAGGATGCGCAGCGGGCCGTCGGCCACGCCCGGCGCGCGCACCTGCAGGGCCGGCACGCCGCCCGGTTCGAGGCTGTCCACGCGCAGGTCGGCCGGCGCCGGGAACCGCTCCAGCAGGAAGCGCTCGTAGGCCGCGCGCATGCCGTCGTGGCCGCGCGCCACGTCCTCGGGGCTGAACAGCCCCTTCCACAGGGCGAAGGCGCGCTGCGCCTCGGGCCGGCGCAGGGCCTTCGCCTCGCGGGTGGCCGACAGGCCGAGCACGTCGCCGGCCGGGCGCCGCACGGCGTCGATCACGTCGTAGTCCCAGACGAAGCCCCAGGTCGCGGCAGTCATCGGGTCGATGCGCTGCATGCCTTTCCAGCGCCCGTCGCGGGCGCGCATGCGCTGCGGGTCGGCCTCGTGCACCAGCTTGACCATCGCCCGCGCGCCGGACTGCACGCGGGTGGTGCGCGGCCGGCGGCGCCGCTCGTACTCGGCCAGGGCCTCGGCGACGCCGGCGCCGTCGACCTCGGCGAGCACGCTGGCCAGGGTCCAGGCGTCCTCCATGCCCTGGCAGGCGCCCTGGGCGAGGAAGGGCACCATGGGGTGCGCGGCGTCGCCCATCAGGGTCACCCGGCCGCAGGACCAGCGCTCGATCGGGTCGCGGTAGTACATGCCGGTGACGAAGGCGCTGTCGATCTGCTCCATCATCCGTTGCGCGCGCGGTTCCAGGCCGCTGAAGGAGCGGCGCAGGTCGTCGATGTCGCCGCTTTCGGTCCAGGATTCGCGGTGCACCTCGTCCACCGGCACCGAGGCGAGCACGCTGTACAGCTGCCGCGAGCGCACCCAGTAGGTGATCAGCGTGCGCCCCGGCCCGACCCAGTAGTTGCCGCACTCCGGCAGGTCGATGCCCTGCAGGCGCTGCGCCGGGATCAGCGCGCGCCACATGAGGATGTTGGCGAACTGGATGTCGTCCTCGCCGTGCAGTTGCCGGCGTATCGGCGAATGGATGCCATCGGCGCCGATCAGCGCATCGCCGCGCAGCACCTCGCCGGTGGCCAGGCGCAGGCTGACGCCCTCGGCGTCCTGGCTGAAGCCTTCGCAGCGCACGCCCAGGCGCAGCACACCAGCGGGCAGTTGCGCCGCCAGCAGGTCGATCAGGTCCGCGCGGTGCACGTTGT
>NZ_JARJLT010000199.1 GCF_029335315.1 Pseudomonas citronellolis | reverse complement strand
CGCTCTGGCCAGCAGCCTGTAGCCTGCCGCCATCAGTTCCAACCCGCCCGGTCCATCAGCTTGATGGCCTCGGCCTGGCGCTTGCCGGCGACCTCCACCGGCAGGCTGTCGGCCTTGAACGTGCCCCAGGCGGCGACTTCCTCGGAGGGCGCGACCTTCGGGTTGGCCGGGAATTCCTGGTTGATCCCGGCGAACAGCGCCTGGGCCTCGGGGCCAGTCATCCACTCCACCAGGGCCTTGGCCTGCTCGGGGTGCGGCGCATACCTGGTCAGGCCGATGCCCGAGAGGTTGACGTGCACGCCACGGTCGCCCTGGTTCGGCCAGAACAGCTTGATCGGCAGGTCGGGCTTCTGCTGGTGCAGGCGCCCGTAGTAGTAGGTGTTGACGATGCCGACGTCGCACTGGCCGGCGGCGATGGCCTGGAGCAGCGCGGTGTCGTCGGAGAACACGTCGGTGGCCAGGTTGTTCACCCAGCCCTTGAGGATCTGCTCGGTCTGCTGCTCGCCGTGGGTCTCGATCAGGGTGGCGGTCAGCGACTGATTGTAGACCTTCTTCGCCGTGCGCAGGCACAGGCGGCCTTCCCAGTGCTTGTCGGCCAGCGCCTCGTAGGTGCTCAGCTCTTCCGGCTTCACCCGCTGGGTGGAGTAGGCGATGGTCCGCGCGCGCAGCGACAGGCCGGTCCAGCTGTCACTGCCGGAGCGGTACTGCGCGGGGATGTTGGCGTCCAGCGTCGGCGAGTCGAAGCTCTGCAGGATGCCCATCTTCTCGGCCTGCCAGAGGTTGCCGGCGTCCACGGTGAGCAGCAGGTCGGCCGGGGTGTTGGCGCCCTCGGCCTTGATCCGCGCCATCAGCGGCGCTTCCTTGTCGGTGATGAACTTCACCTGCACGCCGGTCTTCTTGGTGTAGGCGTCGAACACCGGCTTGATCAGCTCATCGATGCGCGAGGAGTACACCACCACTTCGTCGGCGGCCTGGGCGGCGCCGGCCGTGGCGGTGAGGACGAGGGATGCGAGAAGGCCTGTGCGAACCGACATGCTGGCGACTCCTGGGTAACGGAATGAGGTGCCAGATGATAAGGAACCGCATTTACCCCCGGAGCCGGCCTTTGTGACCGGGTGTTTCACCTCGCCGCGACACAGGGTCGCGGCGGCTCAGACCCGCGCCAGGCCCGGCAGGTCGCCGGACAGCCCGAGCGCCTGGCGCACGAACAGGCCCTTGGCCTCGTGGTGGCGGTCGACCAGGCGCAGGCCGGCGTTGCGCAGCCAGCGCACGGCCAGCGGGTCGGCCTGGAACAGGCGCTGGAAGCCTTCCATCGCCGCCATCATCGCCAGGTTGTGCGGCATGCGCCGGCGCTCGAAGCGGCTCAGCACCCGTTCGTCGGCGATGCGCTCGCCACGGGCGTGGGCGTGCAGCAGCACCTCGGCGAGCACGGCGGCGTCGAGGAAGCCGAGGTTGACCCCCTGCCCCGCCAGCGGGTGGATGGTGTGCGCGGCGTCGCCGATCAGCGCCAGTCCCGGCTCCACGTAGCGCTTGGCGTGGCGCTGGCGCAGCGGGATACACAGGCGCGGGTCGACCTGCTCGACCGCCCCCAGGCGCTCCTCGAAGGCCTGGCCGAGGGCGGCGCGGAAGCCGTCGTCGTCCAGCGCCATCAGGCGTTCGGCCTGCTCCGGGGTGGTCGACCAGACGATCGAGCACCAGTGCGCATCGCCCTCGCGGGACAGCGGCAGGAAGGCCAGCGGGCCGTCGTCGGTGAAGCGCTGCCAGGCGGTGGCCTGGTGCGGTTTCGCGCAGCGCACGCTGGTGACGATGGCGTGGTGCAGGTAATCCCATTCGCGGGTGGCGCAGCCAGCCAGGCGGCGCACCGCCGAGTTGGCGCCGTCGGCGGCGACCACCAGCGGCGTGCGCACCTCGCGGCCGTCGGCCAGGCTCAGCAGCCAGTCGTCGCCGGAATGCCGCAGCCGCTCCAGGCGCGCGCCGGGCAGCAGGCCGATGGTGGAGTCGTGCAGGCGCTCCAGCAGGGCGTCCTGCACCACGCGGTTCTCGACGATGTGGCCGAGCACTTCGGCGTGCACGCTGGCGGCGCTGAAGTGCACCTGGCCAGTGCCGGAGCCGTCCCACACGTGCATTTCGCGGTAGGGCTCGCTGCGTCGCGCAACGACGCCGTCCCAGGCGTGCAGGCGCTGGAGGATGCGCCGGCTGGCCTCGGACAGGGCGCTGACGCGCGGCTCGAAGGGCGCCTCGCGGTCGAAGCGCTTGACGCTCAGCGGCGAGCCGTCGATCAGCAGGATTTCCAGGCCGCTGCCCTGCAACGCCAGGGCCAGCGCGCTGCCGACCATCCCCGCCCCGACAATCACCAGATCCGCGTGCATCTGCATTCCTTTTTCCATGTCGTCAGCCGGCCTTGCGCAGGCGCGGCTTGAGCCTGATGTAGAGGGTCTTCTGCACCCGCGCGACCAGCGTGCCCTCGCCGTCGCGCACCTCGGCGTGCAGCTTGGGCAGGAACTTGCCGCCATCGGCGGTGCGCTCGCGGGCCTCGTCCAGCAACTGCTGGTCGATGCGGAAGTCGGCGTAGACCGGCCCCTTGCCCGGGGTGATGAATTCGATGTTGGCGGCCTTGTCCCAGATGATGAAGTCGCGGCCCAGGTTCTCCATCAGCATCAGCATGAAGAAGGGGTCGGTCATGCTGTACAGGCTGCCGCCGAACTGGGTGCCGACGTAGTTGCGGTTGAACCACGAGAGCACCATCTTCACCCGCACCTCGCGGAAGTCCGGGCTGATGTGGCGCACCCGCACGCCGGCGCCGATGTAGGGCGGGTAGAGGTTCAGGCCGATGCGCAGCAGGCGCGCGCGACGGGCCATTCGGCGTGCCGACATGCCCTCTCCCTAGACCGGCCGGGCGCCCAGGCCCATGGCCTGGCGGGCGAACCAGCGTTTGGCCGGGGGCAGCAGGTCGAGGCCGAGCAGGCCCAGGTTGCGCCCGGCGGCGAGCATCGGCTGGGCGTTGGAGAACAGCCGGGTGACGCGGTCGGAGAAGCCCACGGTCATCTGCTGGTCGAGACGCTGGGCGTCCAGGTAGCGTTGCAGCGCGGCGAAGTCGCCGGGCGCGGTGTCGGCGCCGAGCAGCTGGTCGGCCAGGGCCTGGGCGTCGCGCAGCGACAGGTTGAAGCCCTGCCCGGCGATCGGGTGCAGGCTGTGCGCGGCGTTGCCCAGCACCACCAGGTGCGGGCGTACCTGCTCCTCGGCCTCGCTCAGGGTCAGCGGGTAGCAATGGCGCGCGCCGACCTGGCGGAAGCCACCGAGGCGATAACCGAAGGCCGCCTGCAGTTCGTCGAGGAACTGCCGCTCGGGGATGTCGCGCAGGCGCTCGGCGTCGCGCGGCGGGCGCGTCCAGACCAGCGCGCAGCGGTTCTCCGGCAGCGGCAGCAGGGCCATCGGCCCGTGTTCGGTGAAACGTTCGAAGGCCTGGCCGCGGTGTTCCTCGGTCGGGCTGACGTTGGCGATCAGCGCGGTCTGCCCGTAGGGCGCCTGGCGCACGCCGATGCCCAGCTGCTCGCGCAGCCCGGAACGGCCGCCGTCAGCCAGCACGGCGAGGTCGCAGTCCAGCAGCGAGTCGTCGTCCAGGGTCAGCCGGTAGCCGTCGCCCAGGGCTTGCAGGCGGCGCACTTCGGCCGGGCAATGCCAGCTCACCACCTCGCGGTCCAGCGCCTGCCACAGGCACTGGCCGAGCCAGGCGTTCTCCACCACGTAGCCCAGCGCCGGCACGCCCTCCTCCACCGCCGTCAGGCGCGCGGAGCCGAAGCGCCCGCGGTCGGACACGTGGATCTGGCTGATCGGCGCGGCGCGCTGGGCGAGGTGCTGCCACAGGCCGAGGCGTTCGTAGATCTGCCGGCTGCCGAAGGACAGCGCCGAAGAGCGGGCGTCATAGCTGGGCTGGTAGGCGTCGCCGGGGGCGAACGGCTCGACCAGCACGATCCGCCAACCGCGCTCGCGGGCGCCGGCCTGCAGGGTCAGCGCCAGGCTGGCGCCGACCAGGCCGCCACCGATGATCGCCAGGTGCGCGCGTTGCATCTCAGGCCGCCCGCGCCTTGCCGGCCTCGGCCATCAGCGCTTCGATGGCGGCGACGGTCTTCGGCACGCCGTCGGTCAGCACTTCGCAGCCGGACCTGGTCACGACCACGTCGTCCTCGATGCGCACGCCGATGCCGCGCCATTTCTTGGCGACGCTGGTGTTGTCCGGCGAGATGTAGATGCCCGGCTCGACGGTCATCGACATGCCCGGCTCGAGCACCCGCCATTCGCCGCCGACGCGGTACTCGCCGACATCGTGCACGTCCATGCCCAGCCAGTGGCCGGCGCGGTGCATGTAGAAGGCCTTGTAGGCCTCGCTGGCGATCAGCTCGTCGACGTCGCCTTCGAGCAGGCCGAGCTTCACCAGGCCGGCGGTGATGACCCGCACGGTGGCCTCGTGGGCTTCGTTCCAGTGGCGGCCCGGGGCGATGAAGTCGAAGGCCGCCATGTTGGCTTCCAGCACCAGTTCGTAGATGGCCTTCTGCTCGGGGCTGAACACCCCGTTGGCCGGGAAGGTGCGGGTGATGTCGCTGGCGTAGCAGTCGATCTCGCAGCCGGCGTCGATCAGGATCAGGTCGCCGTCCTTGATCTGCGCGTCGTTCTCCCGGTAGTGCAGGATGCAGGCGTTGCGCCCGGTGGCGACGATCGAGCCGTAGGCCGGCATCTTCGCCCCGCCCTGGCGGAAGGCGTAATCCAGTTCGGCTTCCAGGTGGAACTCGTAGAGCCCCGGACGGCACGCCTGCATCGCACGGATGTGGGCACCGGTGGAAATTTCGGCGGCGTAGCGCATCACCTTCACTTCACCGGCGCTCTTGTACAGGCGCTGGTCGTGCAGCAGGTGGTCGAGGGCGACGAACTCGTTCGGCGGCTGCGCGCCCTGGCGGGCCTTGGAGCGGATCACGTTGATCCAGTCCATCAGCCGGCGGTCGAACTCGGGGTTGGCGCCCAGGGCGTAGTAGACCCGCTCGCGGCCTTCGATCAGGCCGGGGAGGATGTCGTCGATATCGCCGATGGGGAAGGCGTCGTCGGCGCCGAAGTCCTTGATCGCACCGTCCTGGCCGGCGCGCAGGCCGTCCCACAGCTCACGCTCGGGATCGCGCTCGCGGCAGAACAGCACGTACTCGCCGTGCTCGCGGCCGGGGATCAGCGCCATCACCGCTTCCGGCTCGGGGAAACCGGTGAGGTACTGGAAGTCGCTGTCCTGGCGGTACACGTGCTCGACATCGCGGTTGCGGATGTACATGGGCGCGGCCGGCAGGATGGCGATGCTGTTGGGCTCCATCTGCGCCATCAGCGCCTTGCGCCGACGGGCGAATTCCGATTTGGCGATACGGATCATGCAGCTACCTCAGTGCAGGGAGGGTTTCTCGGCCGGCGCCGGCACCTTGCCGAACTCGGAGAACAGCAACAGCGGGGCGACCCGCAGGTATTCCTGGACTTCCATGTAGTCCGCCTCGCCATCCTCGGACTCTTCCAGCTGGCCCTGGACCTGGGCGATGGCGGCGATGTCCTGGAGCACTTCGTCGGCTTCGTCGGACAGGCTCGGCTGGCGCAGCGCCAGGCCGAAGCCGGCGAGGAAGCCCTGGCACCACTGGCCCAGGGCCTGGGCGCGCTCGGTCAGCGGCGCGTCGTCGTTGGGCAGCATCAGCACCACGGCCATCTCGCCGGCGCCGAAGTCCTGCTGGACCATGCCGAGCAGGCCGCCGAGGGCCGCCTGCAGGCGTTCGCCGAGGTCGCCGCCGAGCAGTTCGCTGGCGGCCTGCAGCCACTCGGACTGGTCGAAGCCGGAACCGGCGCAGACGCGACCGAGCAGGTGGCCGTGGAGCTCGGCCGGAGAGATCGGCAACGCGGCCTCGGCGAGCAGGTTGGAGAAGGCGGTGTAGGCGGAATTCACTGTGGACATGCTGCGGGACCTGATATCGACGCTAGGCGCCATCGGGCGCTACGCATAGAATGAGAGTCGCTATCCTAGCACCGCCGGGCGCGGTCAGACCATGCGACGGCGTGTCGGACGGGCGTCGCGTTGACCCGTGCGGCGCTGCGCCCTATATAGTTCCCGGTCATTCCCTTTGCCCAAGCGAGAGCCCATGGAAGACGCCGACCTGCACGCGCTGATCGCGAAATTCGACCAGTTGCTCCAGCGCCTGGAGCAGCTCAAGGCGGAGAACCGGCTGCTGCGGTCCCACGAGAAGAGCTGGCGCGAAGAGCGCGCTCATCTGATCGAGAAGAACGAATTGGCGCGCCACAAGGTCGAAGCGATGATTTTGCGCCTGAAAGCCCTGGAGCAGGACTCATGAGCCAGTCGAACACCCTGAACGTGCAGATCCTCGACAAGGAATACTGCATCACCTGTCCCGCCGACGAACGCGTCAACCTTGAGAGCGCCGCGCGCTACCTCGACAGCAAGATGCGCGAGATCCGTTCGAGCGGGAAAGTCATCGGCGCCGACCGCGTCGCCGTCATGGCCGCGTTGAACATCACCCACGACCTGCTGCACAAGCAGGAGCGCATGGACAACGAGCACAGCACCACCCGCGAGCGGGTGCGCGAGCTGCTCGAGCGCGTCGACCGCGCCCTTACCACCGATCAGCCCGGGAGTGAAGACTGACCGGGAGCGAAAGCCTGGGGTATACTGGCCACGCTCCCTGGTGTGTTGGCCAGTCGGTGATGTCCCTGAGCCGATAATCGCAACAACGGAGGTTGCCAGTTGGGCTGGTGTGCATGTCCGCACGACGGAAAGCCTTAAAGCCTACTGCAACCGCCACCTTGAACTTTCGGGTTCAAGGGCTAACCCGACAGCGGCATGTCCGGGGAGCTTCATTCCTTCCATGATCCACGCCCAAGACCTCTCCCGCCCTGCCCTGCGCCGCCTGCTGCGCCAGGCCAGACGCGCACTCAGCCCGCACCAGCAACGCCAGGCCGCCCGCGCCCTGCAGCGCCAGATGGCGCAGCATCCGCTGTTCCGCCGCGCCCGCCATATCGCCCTGTACCTGCCCGCCGACGGCGAGATCGACCCGCGCCCGCTGCTCGCGGCCGCGCAGAAACGCGGCAAGGCCACCTACCTGCCGGTACTCAGCCGCTGGCCGCACACGCACATGACCTTCCAGCGCGTCGGCGTGGGCGAGCGCTGGACGCGCAACCGCTTCGGCATCGCCGAGCCGCTGCCGGATCGCGGGCGCCAGCGCGCGGCCTGGGCGCTGGACCTGGTCCTGCTGCCACTGGTCGGCTTCGATGAGCAAGGCGGACGCCTGGGAATGGGCAAGGGTTTCTACGACCGCACCCTGGCATACCTGGGGCGGCGCAAAATTTGGCGGAAACCGACACTTTTGGGCCTGGCACACGAATGCCAGAAGGTCGACAGGCTGGACCTGGCCAGCTGGGATGTGCCCTTGCAGGGCATCGTCAGCGACGCCGGCTGGTATGGCGCGCTCGCAACGGCGCCGCGATCCCTGCGGCAACCGGCGGAGTGAATCAGGGCTGTTTGGTGACCTGGACCGGCGCGCTGCCCTGGCGGTCCCAGAGGCTCTGGGTGTAACCAGTGGTGACAACGCCCAGGCCGAAAATAATCACCAGCACCCACAAAAGATCGGGCTTACGCTTCATCGATTGCCTCCCCCTTCCAGGCAAACTGTCAACGATGGCCGGCGGTGGTTTTTGGTCCGTCCGGCGCGCCAAGCTGAAAACGGCGGCATTCTCCGACAATGGCAAGCGTCCCGCAATTGCATGCCCGTTCCAGTCGTCGGAGTCAGTCGCTTCCTACGAAACGGCGAAACTGGAGCAAGGTTCATGCCGCACTGGCTGATGAAATCCGAACCCGACGAACTGTCGATCCACGACCTGCAGCGCAAGGGCACGGCGCGCTGGGATGGCGTGCGCAACTACCAGGCGCGCAACTTCGTGCGCAGCATGCAGGCGGGCGAACTGTTCTTCTTCTACCACTCCAGCTGCCCGCAACCGGGCGTGGCCGGTATCGCGCGCATCGAAGGCGAGCCCTACCCCGACCCCACCGCGCTGGACCCGCAGAGCCCCTACCACGACCCCAAGGCAAGCGCCGAGAAGAACCCCTGGAGCGCGCGCGACGTGAGCTTCGTGGAGGCCTTCCGGGAAGTGCTGCCGCTGGCCACGATCAAGGCCGCCGCCGGGCTGGAGGAGCTGGCCCTGGTGCAGCGCGGCAGCCGCCTGTCGGTGATGCCGGTGAGCGAGGAGCAGTGGCAGATCATTCTGGGGTTGGCCAGGCGCTGAGGCGCTGGTGCTCTTCGTAGGAGCGAGGGGCGCCTAGTTCTTGCTCGCGAAGGGTGGCTGTCGGTGGGTACGGTGTGGAAGATGAACTCCGCAACCCTCTCCCCAGCCCTCTCCCTTCAGGGAGAGGGCTGGGGAGAGGGAACGGAACTCAACCTCGCACCGAAGGAACCGGCAGGCGCCCGTTCACGAGCAAGCCCCAACCTCAAGCCATCTGCGAAATGGTCTTGCGGAAGCGCCACAGCGCGCCGCCGAAGAAGGCCGCGCCGATGCCGACGATCGCCAGCAGTTGCGGCCAGACGATGGACAGCCCGGCGCCGCGGAACAGGATGGCCTGGGCCAGGCTGACGAAGTGCGTGGTCGGGGCGAACAGCATGATGTTCTGCACCAGCTCCGGCATGCTCTCGCGCGGCGTGGTGCCGCCGGAGAGGATCTGCAGCGGCATCAGGGTGAGGATCACCAGCAGCCCCAGCTGCGGCATCGAGCGCGCCACGGTGCCGAGGAAGATGCCCATCGAGGTGGTGGCGAACAGGTGCAGCGCCGCGCCCAGCAGGAACAGCGCCACCGAGCCGCTGATCGGCACGTCCAGCCAGCCGCGCACCACCAGCTGCAGCGACAGCGCCGCGGCCACCAGCACCACCACGCCCATCGACCAGACCTTGGCCAGCATGATCTCGAACGCGGTCAGCGGCATCACCAGCAGGTGCTCGACGGTGCCGTGCTCGCGCTCGCGGATCAGCGCCGCGCCAGTGAGGATGATCGACAGCATGGTGATCTGGTTGATCACCTCCATCACCGCGCCGAACCAGGCCTGGGTCAGGTTCGGGTTGAACTCCATGCGCACCGCCAGTTCCGCCGGCATGCTCGCCTCGGCGCGGTAGCGGCCGACGAACTCGCGCACTTCGGTGGCGATGATGTTCTGGATGTAGCCGGCGCCGGAGAACGCCTGGCCGGTCTGGGTGGCGTCGACGTTGACCTGGATCGCCGGCTGGCGGCCGGCCAGCACGTCGCGCTGGAAGTCCGGCGGGATGTCCAGGGTGAAGGTGTACAGGCCGGTGTCCATGCCGCGGTCCATCTGCGCGTGGCCGATCATTTCCGGGGTACGGAAGTACGGGGCCTGGAACGCGTTGATGATCCGCGAGGAAAGCTGCGACTGGTCTTCGTCGACCACCGCGATGGGCGCGTGGTGCAAGGTTTCCGGCACGCCGGTGGCGGAGCTGTAGACGCCCAGGGTGAAGGCCCAGGCGATCAGGATCAGCATCGCGTAGTCGCGGCACAGGCTGCGGAATTCCTTGATGCCCAGGTTGAAGATGTTGGCCAGCTTGCGCATCAGTCCTCCTGCTTCTTCAACAGGGCCACGCTGAGCAGCGTGAGCACGACGATGGAGGCCAGCAGCGGCAGGTAGTACGGCCACAGGTCGGCCAGCCCCAGCGCCTTGGAGAAGGCCCCGCGGCTGATGATCAGAAAGTGCGAGGTCGGGTACAGCTTGCCGATCAGCGCCGCCGCGCCCTCCAGCGAAGACACCGGGTGGATCAGCCCGGCGAACTGGATCGCCGGGATCATGGTGGCGATGGCGGTGCCGAACACGGCGGCGATCTGGCTCTTCATGAAGGTCGACAGCAGCAGCCCGAGGCCGGTGCTGGTGATCACATAGAGCAGCGCGCCGATGCTCAGCGCCAGCAGGCTGCCCTTGAGCGGCACCTGGAACAGCAGCACCGCCATGGCCAGCATCAGCACGAAGTTGACCATGCCCATGCCGATGTACGGCAGCTGCTTGCCGAGCAGGAATTCCAGGCGCGTCACCGGGGTGACGTAGAGGTTGGTGATCGAGCCCAGCTCCTTCTCGCGCACCACGCCCAGGGCGGTGAGCATCGCCGGGATCATGATCAGCAGCAGCGGGATCACCGCCGGGACCATGGCCTTGAGGCTCTCCACGTCGGGGTTGTAGCGGTAGCGCAGCTCGGTGCTGGCCGCCGCGCTGGCCTCTGCGTTGCCGCTCTGCCGGGCGAGGTCGGCCAGGTAGCTGGTGTGCAGGCCCTGCACGTAGCCCTGCACGGTGGTGGCGCGGGTGGGCATGGCGCCGTCGATCCACACGCCGATGGCCGGATCGTCGCCGCGCTTGAGGTCGCGGCCGAAGTTCGGCGGGATTTCCACCGCCAGGCTCAGCTCGCCGCTGCGCAGGCGCCGGTCGAGGTCGTCCGGGTCGCTGATCGCCGGGTGTTCGATGAAGTAGCGCGAGCCAGCGATGTTCAGCGCGTAGGCCTGGCTGGTGGTGGTCTGGTCGCGATCGAGCACCGCGTAGGACAGGTCCTCGACGTCCATGTTGATGCCGTAGCCGATGATGAACATCAGCAGCGCCGTGCCGAGCAGCGCCAGGGTCAGGCGGATCGGGTCGCGGCGCAGCTCCATGGATTCGCGCCGCGCGTAGCTGAACAGGCGCAGCGGGCTGAAGCGCTGGCGTTGCGCGCGCGGCGTGGCGGCCGGCGCGGCGCTGACCGGCGCCTCGGGCGCCACGGGAGGCGTCGCGGCGCCGCCGGCGGCCTCTTCCAGGTAGGCGATGAAGGTGGCTTCCAGGGTCGGCAGGCCGCGCTTGTCGATCAGGCCTTGCGGGGTGTCGCTGTCGAGCACCTTGCCGGCGTGCATCAGCGAGATGCGGTCGCAGCGCTGCGCCTCGTTCATGAAGTGGGTGGAGATGAAGATGGTCACCCCGTCGCGCCGCGACAGCTCGACCATCAGCTGCCAGAAGCCGTCGCGGGCCACCGGGTCGACGCCCGAGGTCGGCTCGTCGAGGATGAGGATTTCCGGCTTGTGGATAACCGCCACCGCCAGCGACAGGCGCTGGCGGATGCCCAGCGGCAGGCTGTCGGGCAGCTCGTCGCGGACCTTGCCGAGGTCGAAGCGCGCGAGCATTTCCTCTACCCGCGGCTCGATCTCGGCGGGCGGCAGGTGGAACAGCTTGGCGTGCAGTTCGAGGTTCTGCAGCACCGTCAGTTCGGCGTACAGCGAGAAGGCCTGGGACATGTAGCCGACCCGCCGGCGCGTCTCCATGTCGTTGGCGTCCACCGGCTGGCCGAACAGCGCGCAGCTGCCTTCGCTGGCCGGCAGCAGGCCGGTGAGCATCTTCATGGTGGTGGACTTGCCGCAGCCGTTGGAGCCGAGGAAGCCAAAGATTTCCCCGCGCTCGATGCGGAAGCTGACGTGGTCCACCGCGACGAAATCGCCGAAGCGGCAGGTCAGCCCCTCGGCCTCGATGGCGATCTGCGGCGCGCCCTCGTTGTGCGGGCGGGGTGGAATCACCAGTTCGTGGTAGCCGGCGCGCTTGCGCTCGGGCAGCAGGGCGACGAAGGCCGCCTCCAGATTCTGCGTGGCGGTCTGCTCGCGTAGCTGCGCCGGGGTGCCGGTGGCCAGCACCTTGCCTTCGTCCATCGCCACCAGCCAGTCGAAGCGCTCGGCTTCCTCCATGTAGGCGGTGGCCACCAGCACGCTCATGCCCTGGCGGCCGGCGCGGATGCGCCCGATCAGCTCCCAGAACTGGTTGCGCGACAGCGGGTCGACGCCGGTGGTGGGCTCGTCGAGGATCAGCAGGTCGGGGTCGTGGATCAGCGCGCAGCACAGCCCGAGCTTCTGCTTCATGCCGCCGGACAGCTTGCCCGCCGGACGCTCGGCGAAGGGCGCAAGGCCCGTGCTCTGCAACAGGTCGGCGATGCGCCGCTCGCGCTCCGCCTTGTCGTGGCCGAACAGGCGGCCGAAGAAGTCGACGTTCTCGAACACCGAGAGCGTCGGGTAGAGGTTCTTGCCCAGGCCCTGGGGCATGTAGGCGATGCGCGGGCACACCGCGCGGCGGTGGCGGGCGTCGCGCATGTCGCCGCCGAGCACCTGCACCTGGCCGTCCTGCAGCTTGCGCGCGCCGGCCAGCAGCGCCAGCAGGCTGGACTTGCCGACGCCGTCCGGGCCGATCAGGCCGACCATGCAGTTGGCCGGGATGTCCAGGCTGACGTCGTCCACCGCGCGGGTCGCGCCGTAGCGCAGGGAGACGCCGGCCAGGCTGGCCACCGCCTGCGCGACGTTCATTGCGGGACCTTGATCTGCAGGTTGTCCGGCCACTGCGCTTCAGGGTCCAGGCGCAGGTAGGCCATGCCCGGCACACCGGTCTTCACATAGGTGACGTACTTCTCCAGCAGGCCCGGATCGAGGCGCGCCTTGACGCGGAACATCAGCTTCTCGCGCTCGTTGGCGGTTTCCACGGTCTTCGGGGTGAACTGGGCGACGCTGGCGACATAGGAGACCTTGGCCGGGATCACGTACTGCGGCACCGCGTCGATCACCAGGCGCACTTCCTGGCCAAGAGCCACGCGGCCGGCCTGGGCGGAGGGCAGGAAGAAGGTCATGTAGACGTCGGTGAGGTCGACCATGTTGAGCAGCTTGCCGCCGGCGGCGAGCACTTCGCCGGGCTGCGCCACGCGGTACTGCACGCGGCCGTCGCGGGGGACGCGCAGCAGGCTGTCGTCGATGTCGGCCTGCAGCCGGGCGACGCTGGCGGTGGCCGCCTCGATCGCCGATTGCGCCTCGATCACCTGGGAGCGCCCGGCCTCGATCGCCGCCTGTGCCGAGACCACCTGGGAACGCGCAGCGGCCAGCGCGGCCTGGGCGCTCTGCAGGGTGGCGCGGTCGTCGTCGAGTTGCTGTTGCGGCAACGCGTTGCGCTTGACCAGCTGCTCGGTGCGGCTGAAGCGCTTCTGCGCGGCGGTGAGTTCGGCCTGGCGCTGCGCCACCACCGCTTCGGCGGTGCTCTTCTCGCTGTTGCGCTGGGCCACCACGGAGCCGGCGGTGAGCTTGGCGTTCTGCGCCTGGCGCACTTCGGCCTGGGCCTGGGCCAGCTGCGCTTCCAGGACCTGGGTGTCCATGCGCGCGACCACCTCGCCGAGCTTGACGAAGTCGCCCTCGTCCACCTTGATCTCGGCGACACGGCCGGGCAGCTTGGTGGCCACGTCCACTTCGGTGGCCTCGATGCGCCCGTTGCCGCCGGCGAAGCCTTCACCCAGGCCGTTCGGTTTCAGCGTCTGCCAGGCCAGCGCGGCGACCAGCGCACAAGCCGCGACTATCGCGCCACGGAACAGCCAGCGTTTCGAATTGCCCTTCATCGTACCCCCTGCTCGTCGGCCATTTCGACAAATCATGTAGGGATCTTCAGCGAAGGGAGGGGAAAAGACCTTGATGCAGGTCAGAGCCGCCGGTTTAAGGCCCTGAACACCCGGCGACTGCGCACGATTCCTGCTTTACGTCACGGCTGCACGATCAGGTTGTTGAACAACAGATCGTCCACCAGCGGCTTCCCTTCCTCTGCGTTGAGGACCGTCTGTACCTGTTTGAGCGCCTCCTGGCGCAGCTTTTCCTTGGCGTCGACGCTGCCGAGGGTCTCGTCGGTCTGCTGGGCGAACAGCATGATCAGTTGGTTGCGGATCAGCGGCTCATGGTGCTCGACCTTGTCCTGGGCCTCCTTGCCGGTGACCTTCAGGGCGATGTCGGCCTTGAAGTACTTGAGCTTGGGCCCGCTGCCGTAGTTGCCCACCAGCGCGGGAGTGAGGTCGACGAACAGCGGCTTGTTGGCGTCTTCCGGCTTGGCTTCCTCCTCCGCCATCACGGGGGTGAAGGACAGGACCAGCAACAGGGCGATCAGGGCTCTCAAGGCGACTTCTCCATGCACGATGCCGGCAAGCATAGCCATACCGGGCGCGCGACCCAAGCCCGACGGTTATGCAGCGGCATAAGCCGGGGCCATACTCGTTTGCCCCCCGCCATGCCACTCCTACACTGCCGGGCATTACACGAAAGGAGTACCTCCGATGAAAGCCGTGCTGTGCAAAGCCTTCGGCCCCGCCGAAACCCTGGTGCTGGAAGACGTCGCCAGCCCCGAGCCCAAGAAGAACGAGGTTCTGCTGGACGTCCACGCCGCCGGGGTGAACTTCCCCGACACCCTGATCATCGAGGGCAAGTACCAGTTCAAGCCGCCCTTCCCGTTCGCCCCGGGCGGCGAGGCGGCCGGCGTGGTCGCCGCGGTCGGCGAGAAGGTCAGCCACGTGAAGCCCGGCGACCGGGTCATCGCCCTGACCGGCTGGGGTAGCTTCGCCGAGCAGGTCGCGGTGGGCGGCTACAACGTGCTGCCGATCCCGGCGGGCATGGACTTCACCACCGCCGCCGCGTTCGGCATGACCTACGGCACCTCGATGCACGCGCTCAAGCAACGCGGCAACCTGCAGCCGGGCGAGACCCTGCTGGTGCTCGGCGCCTCCGGCGGCGTGGGCCTGGCGGCGGTGGAGATCGGCAAGGCGATGGGCGCCAAGGTGATCGCCGCGGCCAGCAGCGATGCCAAGCTGGAAGTGGCCAAGGCCGCCGGCGCCGACGTGCTGATCAACTACAGCGAAGGCAGCCTGAAGGACAAGCTCAAGGAAATCACCGGCGGCCAGGGCGTGGACGTGATCTACGACCCGGTGGGCGGCGAGCTGTTCGAGGAAGCCTTCCGCAGCATCGCCTGGAACGGCCGCCTGCTGGTGGTCGGCTTCGCCAGCGGGACCATTCCCTCGCTGCCGGCCAACCTGCCGCTGCTCAAGGGCGCCTCGGTGGTCGGCGTGTTCTGGGGCGCCTTCGCCCAGCGCCAGCCGCAGGACAACGCGGCGAACTTCCAGCAGCTGTTCCAGTGGTTCGCCGAGGGCAAGCTGAAGCCGCTGGTGTCGCAGACCTATCCGCTGGAGAAGGCGGCGAATGCGATCAACCACCTGGGGCAGCGTCGGGCTGTCGGGAAGGTGGTGGTGCAGGTGCGCTGAGGGTGTTCGGCCTGATGTAGCGGTGTGGGGGATGGGCCTCGTTCCCTCTCCCTAACCCTCTCCCTGAAGGGAGAGGGGACTATCCGTGCCAACGGGCATATTGGCTTTCGCCGGCAATACCGGAGCTGCAATGAGCGCCGGTATTGCACTTCACACCGAACGGCCCCCTCTCCCTTCAGGGAGAGGGCTGGGGAGAGGGTGCTCTTCGGGATGAGCACCAAGCGCCACCGACAAACGCCCGTTCGCGAGCAAGAACTGGGCGTCCCCCTCGCTCCTACGAAAAGCCGTGATCCGCCGTCGACCTCGGTGCCGGGGCCAACGGCGGATAACCGCGAACGGTTATCCGCCCTACGTTCAGCCGTACAACTGCTTGAAGCGCTCGCGCAGCTGGTTCTTCTGCACCTTGCCCATCACGTTGCGCGGCAGCGCGTCCACCACCAGCACCCGCTTGGGCTGCTTGTAGCGCGCCAGCTTGCCGTCGAGGCCGGCCAGGATCGCGTCCTCGCTCGGCGCCTCGCCCGGCTTGGCCACCACCACCGCCGTCACGCCCTCGCCGAAGTCGCGGTGCGGCAGGCCGATCACCGCCGACTCGGCCACGCCCGGCAGGGTATCGATGATCTGCTCAAGCTCCTTCGGGTACACGTTGTAGCCGCCGCTGATGATCATGTCCTTGCTGCGCCCGACGATCTGCACGTAGCCCTTGTCGTCGATGAAACCGATATCGCCGGTCATGAAGTAACCGTCCGCGCGCAATTCCTCGGCGGTTTTCTCCGGCATCCGCCAGTAGCCACGGAACACGTTGGCGCCGCGCACCTCGATCATCCCCGGCTCGCCCTGCGGCAGCAGCTTCGCCTCTTTCTCGGTCGGGTCGGTGATGCGCAGCTCCACGCCCGGCAGCGGGAAGCCGACGGTGCCGGCGATGCGCTCGCCGTCCAGCGGGTTGGAGGTGTTCATGCCGGTCTCGGTCATGCCGTAGCGCTCCAGGATCGCCACCCCGGTGCGCTCGCGGAAAGCCTTGTGGGTCTCGGCGGTGAGCGGCGCGGAGCCGGAGACGAACAGGCGCATGTGCGCCACCGCCTCGCGGGTCAGGCCGGGTTGGTCGAGCAGGCGCGTGTAGAAGGTCGGCACACCCATCAGCAGGTTCACCTGGGGCAACAGCTGCAGCACCTGCGCGGCGTCGAACTTGTCCACATACAGGAGCGAGCCGCCGGCCATCAGCAGGCTGTTGATGGCCACGAACAGGCCGTGGATGTGGAAGATCGGCAGCGCGTGCAGCAGCCAGTCGTCCGCCGTGATGGCCCAGGCCTGGACCAGCGCGCGGGCGTTGGAGACCAGGTTGCCGTGGCTGATCATGGCGCCCTTGGAGCGCCCGGTGGTGCCCGAGGTGTAGAGGATCGCGGCGAGGTCGTCGGCGCTACGCTGCACATCGAGGAAGCGCCCCGGCTTGCCTTCCACGTGGGGCATCAGGCTGCCTTCGCAGCGCTGGCCAAGGCTGGCCACGCGAGCCACGCCACACTGCTCGGCGAGCGCCCGGGCCTGCCCCTCGAAGGCCGGGGCGCAGACGAACAGCGAGGGCTCGGCGTCGCCGAGGAAGTAGCTCAGTTCGTCGGCGGTGTAGCCGCTGTTCAGCGGCAGGTAGACGGCGCCGGCACGCAGGGTGCCGAGGTAGAGCATGACCGCCTCGGGGCTCTTGTCGACCTGCACGGCGACGCGGTCGCCCGGCTTCACGCCGAGCTCCACCAGGGCGTGGGCGAACTGCGCGCTGCTGCGCAGCATCTCGGCGTAGCTGTAGCCGCCGCCTTCCGGGGTGCGGAGGAAGGGCTTGCTGAGGTCTTCGGGCAGGTGCTCGCCGATGGCGGCGAAAAGGCTCTGGTTCATGGTTTGTCCTGGCGGCGTGGCTTGGCCGGTGGCGGGAGATGACGCTTGACCTCGTTGGCGGCGATCACCGTGCCCTGGTTGGCGTAGGCTTCGTGGTTTTTTTCGATCTGACGCAATTCGTAGCGGTAGTTGACCATCAGCCCGGCAGCCTGGCGCAGGCCGCCGGCGGAAAGGTCGCCGCGCCAGTTCAGGCGTTCCAGGCGCGCGCCGTTGCCGAGGTGGAAGCGCGCCACCGGGTCCAGCGGCTGGCCCTGGGCGTTCTTCGCCCGCAGGAAGTATTCGGCGGCCAGCGCCAGCAGCGGCTGTTCCAGGCGCGGCGGTGGCGGCGCGTCGGGCTTGAGCGCCTTCAGGCATTCGGCGACTTCGGCGCGCTCGGCCTGGCTGTCGAGCCAGCGGCGGAAGCCGGGCACCGGCGAAAGGGTGACGTACTGCTTGAGCCCCGGCACTTCGCGGGCCAGCTCCTCCACCACCTGCTTGATCAGGAAGTTGCCGAAGGAGATGCCGCGCAGGCCCTCCTGGCAGTTGCTGATGGAATAGAACACCGCGGTGTCCGGCGCCTCGGCGGCCTCGTTGCGCGGCTCGAGGATTGCCGCGATGGCCGCCGGCATCTGTCGGGTCAGCGCCACCTCGACGAAGATCAGCGGTTCCTCCGGCAAGGCCGGGTGGAAGAACGCGAAGCAGCGCCGGTCGGCCGGCTGCAGGCGGCTGCGCAGGTCGTCCCAGTCCTTGATGGCGTGGACCGCCTCGTAGCGGATGATCTTTTCCAGGATCGCCGCCGGGGTCGACCAGTCGATGCGCCGCAACACCAGGAAGCCGCGGTTGAACCAGGAGGCCAGCAGGTGCTGCAGGTCGTGGTCGACCGCCGCCAGTTGCGGCCGCGCCTTGAGTTCCTGCAACAGCAGGCGGCGCATGGCGATCAGCTCGGCGGTGCCGCCGGGGGCCTGGTTGAGGCGGCGGAACAATTCCTGGCGCGGCGGCTCGCAGGCCTCGAACAGCGCGGTGACCTGCTCGGCGCCGGGCTGCTCCAGGTAGCGCCGGCAGGCGTCGGCGAGGGCTTCACGGGGCGGCGCGAAGTCGTTCAGCAGGTTGTCGAAGAAGGCCTTCTGCTGCTCCACCGGACAGTCGCGGTAGGCGCACAGCACCTGCCGCGCCAGCGCCACGCCGGACGCCTCGCCGTGCCCGGAGAGCAGGCGACGGCTGGCTTCGAGCAGGGTCGCCGCGCTGATCGGCGCCGGCTCGCGGGACTCCAGCAACTGGCGCCCGCGCTCACTGATGCTCTGCAACAGTTCCTGGAAGAAGCTGACGTTCATGGAGCCTCCTTCTGTGCCGCGCGTCACTGCGCCAGGAGCGGCGGCGGGCAGCGGCGGTACCAGTGGGTGGCCTGCTCGTAGGCGTGCGCCAGTTGCAGCACGGCCATGTCGGCCTGGTGCCGGCCGATGATCTGCAGGCCCATGGGCAAGCCCTGTTCATTGAAGCCTACCGGGACGTTGGCCACCGGGCAGCCGGACAGGGTGGCCGGGATCACCACTTCCATCCAGCGGTGGTAGGTGTCCATGGCGCGGCCGGCGATTTCCTGCGGCCAGTGCTGGGCCTTGTCGAACGGGAACACCTGGGCGCTGGGCAGCAGCAGGTAGTCGTAGCGCTCGAACAGGCGCTGGATGGCGCGGTACCAGTCGCTGCGCGCCACCGTGGCCTGGTACACGTCCATGGCCGACAGGCGCAGGCCGTTCTCCACTTCCCAGTGCGCTTCGGGCTTGAGCAGTTCGCGCTTGCCCGGGTCGGCGTAGGCCGCGCCCAAGGAGCCTGCGACGAACCAGTGGCGCAGGGTACGCCAGCAGTCCCACAGGCGCTCGGCGGAATAGCCCAGCTCGCAGGGTTCGACCTCGCAGCCGATGGCCTGGAAGTCGGCGAACGAATGCTGGCACAGCTCCAGCACGCCGCGCTCCATCGGCAGGTGGCCGCCGAGGTCGCCCAGCCAGCCCAGGCGCGCGCCCTTGAAGTCGCGCTCCAGCGGGCCGGCGAAGGCCGCGCCGGATTCGGCGATGGACAGCGGCGCGCGGGCGTCGGCGCCGGCCTGCACCGACAGCAGCAGGGCCACGTCGCGCACGCTGCGGCCCATCGGGCCTTCGTAGCCGAGCTGGTCGAAGAACAGGTCGGCGGCGTCGTCGAAGGGCACGCGGCCCTGGGACGGGCGGAAGCCGATGATGTTGTTGAACGCCGCCGGGTTGCGCAGCGAGCCCATCATGTCGCTGCCGTCGGCCACCGGCACCAGTTGCAGGGCCGCCGCGGCCGCCGCGCCGCCGCTGCTGCCGCCGGCGGTGCGGGTCGGGTCGTAGGCGCAGCCGGTGGCGCCGAACAGCGGGTTGTAGCTCTGCGAGCCGAGGCCGAATTCCGGGGTGTTGCTCTTGCCGATGAGGATGGCGCCGGCGGCGCGCACGCGCTCGACCATGATGCCGTCGCGCTCGGGCACGTAGTCGCGGTACAGCGGCGAACCCAGGGTGGTGCGGATACCCCTGGTCAGCGACAGGTCCTTGATCGCGTGCGGCAGGCCGTGCATCCAGCCCCGGTACTCGCCACGCGCCAGTTCGGCGTCGCGCGCGTCGGCCTGGGCCAGCAGGCGCTCGGCCGGCTCCAGGCTGACCAGGGCGTTGACCGCCGGGTTGAAGCGCTCGATGTGCGCCAGGTAGTCGCCCATCACCTCGCGGCAGGAGACCTGGCGCAGGCGGATGAGCTGCGCCAGTTCGTGTGCCTGGAGCTGGACGAGGGGGCTGATCTTCGGGTTCTGGCTCATGTGACGCGGCCTTTTGTTTACTGGGTTCCCGCGTTCGCGGGAATGACGGAACGATGTTTGTGCAGATGCGACTTTTGGCGTGGTGAGCGAAGCCACGGCGCCCGCCGGCGCCCCGCTCCACCCCGTCACCCCCGCGAACGCGGGGGCGCAGCGCCTTCGATCAGCGCATCAGGTTGGTCCACAGGCGGTCGGCCAGGCGGATCGCGCCTTCGCCGCAGGTCTGGCTGAAGACCACCTTGGTGCCCTCGGGGATGTGCAGCTCCGGGGCGTCCTTCAGGCTCGGGTCGAGGAAGGCGTCGGTGCCCTTGATCGGGCTCTGGTGCTTGAGGAAGTTCTGCGTCAGCGCGGAGTTCTCCGGCTGGCTCATGAAGGCGATGAACTGGCGGGCGGCGTCGGGGTTCTTGCTGCCCTTGGGGATCACCAGGTTATCTACCCAGGCCATCACGCCTTCCTTCGGGTAGAGGTACTTCAGGCTCGGCTTCATCTCCCGGGCGCGCAGCGACGAGCCGCCCCAGAACAGCGACATCGAGGTTTCGCCGGAAGCCAGGTTCTCGCGCACCGAGCCGGCCTTGGAGCTGTAGGTCTTGACGAAGGGTTTCTGCGCCTTGAGCAGGCTGAGCACCTGCTGCACCTGTTTCGGGTCCTCGCTGCAGGCGGGGATGCCCAGGTACAGGCTGGCGGTGTCCATCACCTCGTTGACCGAGTCGAGCATGTTGATCTTGCCCTGCAGCTCCTGCGGCGGCTGGAACAGCAGCGCGTAGCTGTCCGCCGGGCCCTTGTAGGTGGCGGTGTCGTAGACCACGCTGGTGGTGCCCCAGATGAAGGGCACCGAGTAGCCACCCTCCGGGTCCCAGGTGGGTTTCTGCAGGTTGTCGACGATGTTCGCGTAGTACGGCTGCTTGATCGGGTCGAAGCGCTCCAGCAGGTTCTCGTGGACCAGGATCGGCACGAACTGGTGCGAGGGAATGGCCACGTCGTAGCCGCTGCCGCCCTGCTTGAGCTTGGCCAGCAGGGTCTCGTTGGAGTCGTAGGAATCCACGGTGACCTTGATGCCGGTCTGTTTCTCGAACTTCTCCAGGATCTGCGGCGAGAAGTAGCCGCTCCAGCTGATGACGTTGACCTGCCCGGCGGCGTTGGCCGCGCCGGCCAGGCTCAGCGACAGGGTGGCGGCGATGACGGCGATCGACTTGCTCATGTTGACTCCGAGTGGTGGCGTGGCGCTCAGGCTTTGGCTTTGCCGAGCAGGAAGGAAAGGCTGACGAAGAACACCGAAACCCCGAGGATCAGCGTCGACACCGCGTTGACGTCGGGGGTCACGCCCATCCGCAGCAGGCCGAAGATGAAGATCGGCAAGGTGGTGGTGCCGGCCTGGGAGACCATCATCGAGATCACGAAGTTATCCAGCGAGACGATGAAGGCCAGCATCAGCCCGGAGAAGATCCCCGGCATCAGCAGCGGCAGGGTGACCTTGCGGAAGGTCCGCCAGGGCCCGGCGTAGAGGTCGGCGGCGGCCTGCTCCAGGGACAGGTCCATGTCCTCCAGGCGGGCGCGGATCGGCAGGTAGGCGAAGGGAATGCAGAACACCGTGTGGGCGATGATCAGGTTGCCGTAGCCCAGGGAGATGCCGAGGCTGGAGAACAGCGCCAGGGTGGCGACGCCGACGACGATCTCCGGCAGCACCAGCGGCAGCATGATGGTGCCCATGGACAGGCGCATGCCCTTGAACTTCGCCCCGCGCGAGGTGCCCAGCGCGGCCAGGGTGGCGATCGCGGTGGCGATCATGCTGGCGCACACGGCGATCAGCAGGCTGTTGCCGGCGGCGCTGCGCAACGCCTGGTTGGCGAAGGCGGCGCGGTACCAGTCGAGGCTGAAGCCGGTCCACACGGTGGCGGACTGGTTGGCGTTGAACGAGTAGACCACCAGCACCACGATGGGCGCGTAAAGGTAGAGGTAGAACAGCAGGCTGAAACCGCCGAAGCCGGGGAAGTCCTGCACGCCGAGGCGGCGCTTGCGCATCAGGGCCAGCATCACACACCTCCCCGGGCTACGCGCAGGCGCTCGGCGCGCAGGGCGTAGAAGGTCAGGGCGAGCATCACCACCGCCATCAGCACCAGCGACAGGGCGGCACCGAAGGGCCAGTTACGCGAGTCGGCGAACTGCCGGAAGATCAGGTTGCCGAGCATCATCTTGGTGCCGCCGCCGAGCAGCTCGGGGGCGATCATCGCGCCCAGGCACGGCACGAAGGTGAGGATGGCGCCGGCCAGGATGCCCGGCCGGGCGATCGGCAGGACCACCTTGCGCAGGGTGCGCAGGCGCCCGGCATAGAGGTCCTGGGCGGCTTCCAGCAGGCGCATGTCCATTTTCTCCAGGGTCGAGTAGATCGGCAGCACCACGAAGGGCGCGTAGGTGTAGACCAGGCCCAGCAGCACCGCGCCGTCGTTGTAGAGCAGCGGCAACGGCTGCTGGATCAGGCCCAGGCCCATGAGGCCGTTATTGATCACCCCGGTGCCACGCAGCAGCAGAATCCAGGCGTAGGTGCGGATCAGCAGATTGGCCCAGAACGGCACGGTGATCAGGAAGATCAGCAGGCCGCGCCGGCGCGCCGGCTGCATGGCCAGCCAGACCGCGACCGGGAAGCCGACCAGCAGGGTGATCGCCGTGGTCGCCGCGGCGATGCCCAGCGAGCGCAGGGCGATGACCAGGTAGGAGTCGGCGAAGGCCAGGCTGTCGTCCAGCTGGCGCTCGAACAGCAGCGAGATGTAGGCGTCGGCGCTGAACGCGTGATTGACGCCACCGTAGGGGTTGGCCTGCATCAGCGAGTAGGCGACGACGATGAGGATCGGCACCACCAGGAACAGACCGATGGCCAGCAGCGCCGGCGAGACGCCGAGCAGGCCGCCCAGAGCCCGGCGCCGCTCCAGGGCGTTGCCGGGGCGAGTCGTGAGGGAAGTCATGGTGCGTTCCTCGGCTCAGTCCAGCAGCACGCTGGCGCTATCGCGGTCGAACTGCAGGCCCAGGCGCTCGCCCGGGGCGAAGCGCCGGCTCTGCCCGGCGCAGTTGGGCGTGCGCACGCGCAGGCGGGTGCCGTCGGTGAGCTGCACCTGGTACTGCAGGTCGGTGCCCAGGTAGATCTGCTCGGCCAGCGTGCAGGGGGTGGCGTCCGGGGTGTCGGCGCCGACCAGGCGCAGGCGCTCGGGGCGGATCGACAGGGTCACCTCGGCGCCCTGGCGCAGGCCCTCGCGGCTCGCCGCGCGCAGCGTCTGGCCACCGGGCACGCGGAACTGCGCCTGGTCGCCGGCCAGCTCCGCGACCTGCGCGGGGAGGAAGTTGGTCTCGCCGATGAAGTCGGCGACGAAGCGGTTGCGCGGCTGCTCGTAGATGTCCGCCGGGCGCCCGACCTGCTGCACCTCGCCATTGGCGAGCACGGCGATGCGGTCGGACATGGTCAGGGCTTCTTCCTGGTCGTGGGTGACGAAGATGAAGGTGATCCCGGTCTTCGCCTGGATGCTCTTGAGCTCCTCGCGCATGGCCTGGCGCAGCTTCAGGTCGAGCGCCGAGAGCGGTTCGTCGAGCAGCAGCACCTTGGGCTGCGGAGCCAGCGCGCGGGCCAGCGCCACGCGTTGCTGCTGGCCACCGGAGAGCTGCGCCGGGCGGCGCTCGGCGAAGCGTTCCATCTGCACCAGGGCGAGCATCTGGCGCACCCGCTCGGCGACCTCGGCCTTGCCCAGGCGCTTGCCCATGGGGTGCGATTCCAGGCCGAAGGCCAGGTTCTGCGCGATGGTCATGTGCGGGAACAGCGCGTAGTGCTGGAACACCGTGTTGACCGGGCGATCGTAGGGCGCGCGGTTGGCGATGTTCTCGCCGTAGAGGAGGATTTCCCCGGCGGTGGGAAACTCGAAGCCGGCGATCATCCGCAGCAGGGTGGTCTTGCCGCAGCCGGAAGGCCCGAGCAGGGTGAAGAACTCGTTGTCGCGGATGTCCAGGTCGACGCTCTTCAGCGCCACCGGACCGCTGTCCGGGTCGCCGTAGACCTTGCGCACCGAACGAATGGAGACGGCGGCCGTCTGCAGGCTGTGCAGGGCACTCATGGATGTACCTCCGGTTCCCTCTCCCGCTGGCGCTGTCACGCGCGGGAGCTTGTACTTGTTGTGGCAGGAATGGGGAAAAGCAGTGCAGCGGCGCCGGTGTCCGGCTTTGTTGTGGTGAGGCTGCTGGGGTCGAGTGTGGCCAGATTGCGGTTGAGCAAAAAGCTCAATTTTCTTACAGTCGGTATTAAATAATTTAACAGCGCACGAGGCCCACCCTCATGTCCCTCCCCCGCTTGCCGCCGCTCAACGCCGTGCGCGCCTTCGAGGCGGCCGCGCGCCTGGGCAGCTACGTCGCCGCCTCGAAGGCGCTGCACGTGACCCAGCCGGCCATCGGCCGCCACGTGCGCCTGCTGGAGGACTGGCTGGGCGTGCAGCTGCTGGAACGCACGCCGCGCGGGGTCAGCCTGACGCCCGCCGGGCAGCGCTACTACGCGAAGATATCCACGGCGCTGCAGCAGATCGCCGAGGCCAGCCGCGAGCTGGCTCCGGGCGGCTCGGCGCGCTGGCTGAAGATCCTGGTGGTGCCGGCGTTCGCCAAGCGCTGGCTGATGCCCCACCTGGAGACCCTGCGCCAGCAGCGGCCGGGGCTGAAGGTGGCGATCGAGCCGAACCCGACCTTTGCCGAGGTGGACGGCAACAGCGCCGACCTGGGCATCGCCTACGGGATGCCCGGGCAGTACCCGCAGAGCCAGGCCACCCTGTTGCACCCGCAGGTGTTTCCGGTGTGCTCGCCGGCCTACCTGGCGGCCCACGGCCCGCTGGACAGCGCCGAGGAGCTGGTGAGCCACGAGCTGATCCACGTCCACGACGGCGAATGGTGGAACGCCTGGTTCGCCGCCAACCAGCTGGACATCCGCGTCAGCCCCGACGTGCTCTACGTCAGTAATGACCACGCGCTGTCGATGGCCGAGGCCGGCGCCGGCATCGCCCTGGCCAATGACGTGCTGGTGCGCCGGGAGCTGGAGTCCGGCGCGCTGGTGCGCCCGCTGCCGAACCAGGTGCGCCTGGAGAGTTACCAGTTGCTGATTCCGCCGGGGCCGAGCAGCGCCGATATCGAGTGGTTCCGCGACTGGCTGGCGGAGACCCTGGCGGCGGAGTTTCCCGCGGCGTTACCGTAGGAGCGGACGCCGTCCGCGATGGGTGGACCCCGTAGGGCGCATAACGCCAACGGCGTTATCCGCCGCAAGTCCCAGCCATGGCGGCGGGTTGGTGGTCGGCAACGGCGGATAACCGCGAACGGTTATTCGCCCTACGGCGCCGCCCCTTGCAGGAGCGCGCCATGCGCGCGATCACGGGCAAGGCCCGCGCCTACAGGTGGAGATCGGCGGGCGCTCAGCCGCGCGGGGCGTAGGCGAAGACGTCGGCGCGCATCTGGTGCGCGTCCATGCCGGCGGCCACCAGGGCGTCGAGGGTGGCGTAGACCATCGCCGGCGAGCCGCTGGCGTACACGGTCAGACTGCCCAGGTCGGGGAAGTCCTCGCACACCGCTTCGTGCAGCAGGCCGCAACGGCCCTGCCAGCCGCAGCGGTCGCTGACCACCTTGTGCAGGTGCAGGTTGGCCAGGCCCTTCCACTCGTCCCAGTGTGGCAGCGCGTAGAAGTCCTCGGGCCGGCGCACACCCCAGTACAGGTGCACCGGGTGGGCGAAGCCGCGCGCGCGGCAATGCTCGATCAGGCTGTGCATCTGGCCCATGCCGGTGCCCGCGGCGATCAGCACCAGCGGGCCGTCGGGCAGCTCCGCCAGGTGGGCGTCGCCGAAGGGCAGCTGGACGCGGGCGAAACGCTCGCGACGCAGTTGCGCCAGCAGTTCCAAGGCGCTGTTCTCGCGCGCCAGGATGTGCAATTCCAGGTCGCGCCCCTCTTCGGGCGCCGAAGCCAGGGAGAAGGCCGAGTTGTTGCCGCCGTCGCGCTCGATCAGCAGGTACTGCCCGGCGTGGTAGCGCGGCGGCTTGCCGGCCGGGGCGCGCAGGCGCACGCGCCAGACGTCGCCGCCGGCGTCCTCGCAGAGGGTCAGCTGGCAGGCCAGGGTGCGCACCGGCAGCTCGCCCGGGGCCAGCACGCCGTCCCAGTGCAGCACGCAGTCTTCCAGGGGCTCGGCCAGGCAGGTGAACAGCTCGCCGTGGTCGCGCACCTCGCCGGACTGGCGCACGCTGCCTTCCACCAGCAGCGCGGCGCAGACATGGCAGTTGCCGTTGCGGCACGCCTGCGGGCAGTCGAAGCCCAGGCGCCGCGCGGCGTCGAGGATGCGTTCGCCGGGCTGCGCCTCGAAGGTCGCGCCGGAGGGTTGCAGGGTCACACGCACGGCCGCTTCCCCATCAGTCGATCCCCAGGCTGGCCCAGAGCTCGTCGACGCGACGGGTCACCGCCTCGTCCTTGACGATGGCGCGACCCCACTCGCGGCTGGTCTCGCCGGGCCACTTGTGGGTGGCGTCCAGGCCCATCTTCGAGCCCAGGCCGGAGATCGGCGAGGCGAAGTCGAGGTAGTCGATCGGCGTGTTGTCGATCATCACCGTGTCGCGCTTGGGGTCCATGCGCGTGGTTATCGCCCAGATCACGTCGTTCCAGTCCCGCGCGTTGATGTCGTCGTCGGTGACTATGACGAACTTGGTGTACATGAACTGTCGCAGGAACGACCAGACACCCAGCATTACGCGCTTGGCGTGGCCGGGGTACTGCTTCTTCATGGTCACCACCGCCATGCGGTACGAGCAGCCTTCCGGCGGCAGGTAGAAGTCGGTGATCTCGGGGAACTGCTTCTGCAGGATCGGCACGAAGACTTCGTTCAGCGCCACGCCGAGGATCGCCGGCTCATCCGGCGGCCGCCCGGTGTAGGTGCTGTGGTAGATCGGTTTCTGGCGGCGGGTGATGCGCTCGACGGTGAACACCGGGAAGCGGTCGACCTCGTTGTAGTAGCCGGTGTGGTCGCCGTAGGGACCTTCATCGGCCATCTCGCCGGGGTGGATCACCCCTTCGAGGACGATCTCGGCGCTGGCCGGCACCTGCAGGTCGCTGCCCACGCACTTCACCAGTTCGGTGCGATGACCGCGCAACAGGCCGGCGAAGGCGTATTCGGAGAGGCTGTCCGGCACCGGGGTCACCGCGCCGAGGATAGTCGCCGGGTCGGCGCCCAGGGCCACGGCCACCGGGTACGGCTGGTCGGGATGCTTCTGGCACCACTCGCGGTAGTCCAGGGCGCCGCCGCGATGGCTGAGCCAGCGCATGATCACCTTGTTGCGGCCGATCACCTGCTGGCGGTAGATACCGAGGTTCTGGCGCTCCTTGTTCGGCCCGCGGGTGACGGTCAGGCCCCAGGTGATCAGCGGCGCGACGTCGCCGGGCCAGCAGGTCTGCACCGGCAGCTTCGTCAGGTCGACCGCCTCGCCTTCCTCGATGACTTCCTGGCAGGGGCCGTCGCGGAGCACTTTGGGCGCCATGCTGATGACCTTCTTGAAGATCGGCAGCTTGCTCCAGGCGTCCTTCAGGCCCTTGGGCGGCTCGGGTTCCTTGAGGAAGGCCAGCAGCTTGCCGATCTCGCGCAGTTCGGAAACGTCCTCGGCGCCCATGCCCAGGGCCACCCGCTCGGGGGTGCCGAACAGGTTGCCGAGCACGGGGATGTCGAAGCCGGTGGGTTTCTCGAACAGCAGGGCCGGGCCCTTGGCGCGCAGCGTGCGGTCGCACACCTCGGTCATTTCCAGCACCGGTGACACCGGCACCTGGATGCGCTTGAGCTGGCCGCGCTGTTCCAGGGCGGCGATGAACTCGCGCAGGTCGCGATACTGCATGGAAGTCTCGATGGCGAAGGCGAAGATGCGACAGTTTAGCCGTTAACACCCCTTCGCAGAAACACGAAGGCCGGGTTTCCCCGGCCTCGTGGCTTGCTGCTACCGCACAACCGCGCTTACTTGCTGCGCTTCATCGAGTCGAAGAACTCGTCGTTGGTCTTGGTCTGGCGCAGCTTGTCGAGCAGGAACTCGACGGCGGCGATCTCGTCCATCGGGTGCAGGATCTTGCGCAGGATCCACATGCGCTGCAGCTCCTCCTCACCAGTCAGCAGTTCTTCGCGACGGGTGCCCGAACGGTTGATGTTGATCGCCGGGAACACGCGCTTCTCGGAGATGCGACGGTCGAGGATGAGTTCCGAGTTGCCGGTACCCTTGAATTCCTCGTAGATCACTTCGTCCATCTTCGAGCCGGTCTCGATCAGCGCGGTGGCGAGGATGGTCAGCGAACCGCCTTCCTCGATGTTGCGCGCGGCGCCGAAGAAGCGCTTGGGCTTCTCCAGGGCGTGGGCGTCGACACCACCGGTGAGGACCTTGCCGGAGCTCGGGATCACGGTGTTGTAGGCACGCGCCAGGCGGGTGATGGAGTCCAGCAGGATGATCACGTCCTTCTTGTGCTCGACCAGGCGCTTGGCCTTCTCGATCACCATCTCGGCGACCTGCACGTGGCGGGTCGGCGGTTCGTCGAAGGTGGAGGCGACCACTTCGCCGCGCACGGTGCGCTGCATCTCGGTCACTTCTTCCGGGCGCTCGTCGATCAGCAGGACGATCAGGTGGCACTCGGGGTTGTTGCGGGTGATGTTCGCCGCGATGTTCTGCAGCATGATGGTCTTGCCCGCTTTCGGCGGGGCGACGATCAGGCCGCGCTGGCCCTTACCGATCGGCGCGCAGAGGTCGATCACGCGGCCAGTGAGGTCCTCGGTGGAGCCGTTGCCGGCTTCCATGGTCAGGCGCTTGGTCGGGAACAGCGGGGTCAGGTTCTCGAAGAGAATCTTGTTCTTCGCGTTCTCCGGACGATCGAAGTTGATCGAGTCGACCTTGAGCAGGGCGAAGTAGCGCTCACCCTCCTTCGGCGGGCGAATCTTGCCGACGATGGTGTCCCCGGTGCGCAGGTTGAAGCGGCGGATCTGGCTGGGCGAGACGTAGATGTCGTCCGGGCCGGCCAGGTACGAGGAGTCGGCGGAGCGCAGGAAGCCGAAGCCGTCCTGGAGAATCTCCAGCACGCCGTCACCGGAGATTTCGTCGCCGCCCTTCGCGTGCTTCTTCAGCAGCGCGAAGATGATGTCCTGCTTGCGCGAACGGGCCATGTTTTCCAGGCCCATGGCATCGGACATTTCCAGCAATTCGGCAATCGGCTTTTGCTTGAGTTCGGTCAGATTCATAAGAAGGAGGAGTAAATGAGATGAAAGAGAAAGAGGAAAACAAGCGTGTGAGCTTGCTGAGGCCGTGCCGCGAGTGACGACAGGATCGCTTGGAAATTCGAATAGGAAGTGCGTCGGCGACGGCTTGAAGGGGCAACGCAAAACAACGTTGCAGGCCCGAATGTAACACTGGCGCCCCGGGGCGTCTAGGGGACGAAATGAAAAAAGCCCCGCATCCGGCGGGGCTTTTTCACGGGCTGCGTCGACTCAGATGTTGCTGTCGAGGAAGGCCGCCAGTTGCGACTTGGACAGTGCGCCGACCTTGGTCGCTTCGACGTTGCCGCCCTTGAACAGCATCAGGGTCGGGATGCCGCGCACGCCGTACTTCGGCGGGGTTTCCTGGTTCTCGTCGATGTTCAGCTTGCAGACCTTCAGTTTGCCCTGATAGTCCTTGGCGATCTCGTCGAGTACCGGCGCGATCATCTTGCACGGGCCGCACCACTCGGCCCAGTAGTCCACCAGCACGGGACCGTCGGACTTCAGGACGTCCTGCTCGAAGCTGGCATCGGTAACGCTGACGATATGTTCGCTCATGAAATCTCTCCGTGGGAATCGGATGCGAATAAAAGTGGCCCCATCATATCCCGGCTTCATCCCCTTCCGAAAGGCGCTGGCGATTGAGTGTCGCTATCGCCGGTGCGGCAAAAAGCGATCGAAGGGGCGCCGTTCGTTGGCACCCGAGGGCTATCGTGGCAGGATGGCGGGGTTAACAAACGGACCTTCCAAGATGCCCCATACCCCCGCCAAGACCTTCCCGCTGATCGCCGCGCTGGACCTGGGTTCCAACAGCTTCCACATGGTCCTGGCCAAGGCCGATCACGGCGAGATCCGCATCCTTGAGCGACTGGGCGAGAAGGTCCAGCTGGCCGCCGGCATCGGCGACGACCGCCTGCTCAGTGAAGAAGCCATCCAGCGCGGCCTGGACTGCCTGCGGCGCTTCGCCCAGCTGATCAACGGCATGCCGCCGGGCTCGGTGCGCGTGGTCGGTACCAACGCCCTGCGCGAGGCGCGCAACCGCAACGAATTCACCCGCCGCGCCGAAGAAATCCTCGGCCACCCGGTGGAAGTCATCTCCGGCCGCGAGGAAGCGCGCCTGATCTACCTGGGCGTCTCGCACACCCTGCCGGACACCGCCGGGCGCCGCCTGGTGGTCGACATCGGCGGCGGCAGCACCGAGTTCATCATCGGCCAGCGCTTCGAGTCGCAGCTGCGCGAGAGCCTGCAGATGGGCTGCGTCAGCTACACCCAGCGCTACTTCAAGGACGGCAAGGTCACCCCGGCCCGCTACGCCCAGGCCTACACCTCGGCGCGCCTGGAGCTGATGGGCATCGAGAACAGCCTGCGTCGCCTCGGCTGGGACGAGTCCCTCGGCGCCTCCGGGACCATCCGCGCGGTGGGCCTGGCGATCCAGTCCGGCGGTCACGGCAACGGCGAGATCAACCCCGAAGGCCTGGCCTGGCTCAAGCGCAAGGTGCTCAAGCTGGGCGACGTCGAGAAACTCGACCTGGACGGCATCAAGCCGGACCGCCGGCCGATCTTCCCGGCCGGCCTGGCCATCGTCGAGGCGCTGTTCGATGCCCTCGAACTGAAGCAGATGTCGCACTCCGAGGGCGCCCTGCGCGAAGGCGTGCTCTACGACCTGCTGGGCCGCCACCACCACGAGGACGTGCGCGAGCGCACCATCAGCGCGCTGATCGAGCGCTACCACGTCGACCTCGACCAGGCCGCCCGCGTCGAGGCCAAGGCCCTCCAGGCCCTGGACCAGGTCGCCGAGACCTGGGGCCTGCAGGACGACGGCCACCGCGAGCTGCTCGGCTGGGCGGCGCGCACCCACGAGCTGGGCCTGGACATCGCCCACTACCACTACCACAAGCACGGCGCCTACCTGATCGAGCACTCCGACCTCGCCGGTTTCTCCCGCGAGGACCAGCAGGTGCTGGCGCTGCTGGTGCGCGGCCACCGCCGCAACATCCCGGCGGACCGCTTCGCCGAGCTGGGCGTGGAAGGCGACAAGCTGATCCGCCTGTGCATCGTGCTGCGCTTCGCGATCCTCTTCCACCACATCCGTGGCACCCAGGAAATGCCCGAAGTGACCTTCCAGGCCGGCCCGAAGAGCCTGGAAGTGCGCTTCCCGAAAGGCTGGCTGGAGGCCAACCCGCTGACCCAGGCGGACTTCGAGCAGGAAGCCGGCTGGCTCAAGCGCGTGGACTACCAGCTCAGCGTCAGCTGAGGCGCCGCCGCAACGCACGAAGGCCCCGCCGCGCCAGCGCCGGGGCCTTTTTCGTGACGCCGCCACTGGCGGCGTAGCGATGTACACCTCGTAGGGCGCATAACGCCCCAGGCGTTATCCGCCGCCGGGCCCTCGCGCCGGGGCCATCGGCGGATAACCGCGAACGGTTATCCGCCCTACGCCAACCCCGCGGCATCGCAAAGAAAAAGCCCCGGCGCTGGCGCGGCGGGGCTTTCGTCTTGCACCGGGGGCGATCAGCGCGCGCTGATCACCGGCGTGCACAGGCGCTCCAGCAGCATGGCCTGGGCGTTGCGCGGGTTCTGGTTGCCGGTCGGGCTCAGGCGCTGGTAGCTGCCGTCGGGCTGCAGCACCCAGGACTGGGTATTGTCGGCCAGGTACATTTCCAGCTCCTTCTTCACCCGCAGCACCAGCTTCTTGCCTTCCACCGGGAAGCAGGTCTCCACGCGCATGTCGAGGTTGCGTTCCATCCAGTCGGCGCTGGAGAGATAGAGCTTCTCGTCGCCGCCGTTGAGGAAGTAGTAGATGCGGCTGTGTTCGAGGAAGCGGCCGATGATCGAGCGCACATGGATATTGTGCGAAACCCCCGGCACGCCCGGGCGCAGGCAGCACATGCCGCGCACCACCAGGTCGATCTTCACGCCGGCCTGGCTGGCCTTGTACAGCGCGCGGATGACCTTCGGGTCGGTCAGCGAGTTGACCTTCGCCATGATGTGCGCCGGCTTGCCTTCCGCGGCCTGGGCGGCCTCGCGGTTGATCATCTCCAGCAGGTTCTTCTTCAGCGTGAAGGGCGCGTGCAGCAGCTTCTTCATGCGCAGGGTCTTGCCCATGCCGATCAGCTGGTTGAACAGCTTGTGCAGGTCCTCGCACAGCGCCACGTCGGCGGTCAGCAGGCTGTAGTCGGTGTACAGGCGGGCGTTGCCGGCGTGGTAGTTGCCGGTGCCCAGGTGCGCGTAGCGGCGCAGCTCGCCGTCCTCGCGACGGAGGATCAGCATCATCTTGGCGTGGGTCTTGAAGCCGACCACGCCGTAGATCACCACCGCGCCGGCCTGCTGCAGGCGGCTGGCCAGTTGCAGGTTGGATTCCTCGTCGAAGCGCGCGCGCAGTTCGATCACCGCGGTGACCTCCTTGCCGTTGCGCGCCGCTTCCACCAGGGCGTCGACGATCTCCGAGTTGGCCCCGGAGCGGTACAGGGTCTGCTTGATGGCCAGCACGTTGGGGTCCTTGGCCGCCTGGCGCAGCAGGTCCACCACCGGGGTGAAGGACTCGAAGGGGTGCATCAGCAGCACGTCCAGCTTGGCCAGCACGCCGAACATGTTCTCCTTCTTCTGCAGCAGCTTCGGAATGGTCGGGGTGAACGGCGGGTACTGCAGCTCCGGGTGGCTGGCCAGGCCGGTGACGCTGAACAGGCGGGTCAGGTTGACCGGCCCGCTGACGCGATACAACTCGCTGTCGGCCAGGCCGAACTGCTTGAGCAGGTAGTTGGACAGGTGCGTCGGGCAGGTGTCCACCACCTCCAGGCGCACCGCGTCGCCGTAGCGCCGCGAGAACAGCTCGCCGCGCAGGGCGCGCGCCAGGTCCTCGACGTCCTCGGCGTCCACCGAAAGGTCGGCGTTACGGGTCAGGCGGAACTGGTAGCAGCCCTTGACCTTCATGCCGGAGAACAGGTCGTCGGCGTGGGCGTGGATCATCGACGACAGGAACACGTAGTTGTCGCCCTCCCCGGCCACGTCTTCCGGCAGGCGGATGATCCGCGGCAGCGAACGCGGCGCCGGGATGATCGCAAGGCCCGAGTCGCGGCCGAAGGCGTCCATCCCCTCCAGCTCGACCATGAAGTTCAGGCTCTTGTTCACCAGCAGCGGGAACGGGTGGGTCGGGTCGAGGCCGATGGGGGTGATGATCGGCGCGATCTCGTCACGGAAGAAGCGCCGGACCCAGGCCCTGATCTTCGGCGTCCAGTAGCGCCGGCGGATGAAGCGCACGCCGTGCTTGGCCAGTTCCGGCAACAACACGTCGTTGAGGATGCCGTACTGGCGCGAGACCTGCTCGTGCACCTGCTCGCTGATCCGCGCCAGCGCCTGGTGCGGCAACAGGCCGTCGGCGCCGGCCTGTTCGCGGGCGAAGGTGATCTGCTTCTTCAGGCCGGCGACGCGGATCTCGAAGAACTCGTCGAGGTTGCTGGAGAAGATCAGCAGGAACTTCAGGCGTTCGAGCAGCGGGTAGGACTCGTCCAGCGCCTGTTCCAGCACGCGGATGTTGAACTGCAGCTGCGACAGCTCGCGATGAATGTACAGGGCAGTGTCGTCGACGTTGACCGCCGGCGCCGGGGGCGCTTCCACGACGGCTTCGACCACCGCGACCGTCTCTTCGGCCTCGACGGCCTCGGCGGTCTCCGGCTGCTCCACGGTTTCGGTGACAGTCACTTCGGTTTCGATCAGGTCGGTAGCGTTCTGGCCTTCGGTATTCATCGCAAGTCTCGTCGCGGGGGCGTCACCGCCCCCTTTTCAGTTGTTCTGCCGCACGTTTGGCGAAATAGGTCAGGATGCCATCGGCGCCGGCGCGCTTGAAGGCCAGCAGCGATTCGAGGATCACCGCCTCGCTGAGCCAGCCGTTGTTGATGGCCGCCATGTGCATCGCGTATTCGCCGCTGACCTGGTAGACGAAGGTCGGCGCGCGGAATTCGTCCTTGGCCCGGCGGACGATGTCCAGGTAGGGCATGCCCGGCTTGACCATGACCATGTCGGCACCCTCGGCGAGGTCGGCGGCGATCTCGTGCAGAGCCTCGTCGCTGTTGCCCGGGTCCATCTGGTAGGTGGCCTTGTTGCCCTTGCCGAGGTTGGCCGCCGAGCCCACCGCGTCGCGGAACGGGCCGTAGTAGGCGCTGGCGTACTTGGCCGAGTAGGCCATGATCCGGGTGTTGATGTGCCCGGTGGATTCCAGCGCCTCGCGGATGGCGCCGATGCGCCCGTCCATCATGTCCGAGGGAGCCACCACCTGGGCGCCGGCCTCGGCGTGGGACAGCGCCTGCTTGACCAGCACGTCAACCGAGATGTCGTTGAGCACGTAGCCGTCTTCGTCGAGGATGCCGTCCTGGCCGTGGCTGGTGAACGGGTCCAGGGCCACGTCGGTGATGATCCCCAGCTCCGGGAAGCGCTCGCGCAGGGCGCGGGTGGCGCGCTGGGCGATACCGTCGGGGTTGAAGGCTTCGGCGCCGTCGAGGGATTTCTTCTCCAGCGGGGTCACCGGGAACAGCGCCAGGGCCGGGATGCCCAGCTCCACCAGTTGCTCGGCTTCCTTCAGCAGCAGGTCGATGGACAGGCGCTCGACGCCCGGCATCGACGGCACCGCTTCGCGCTGGTTCTTGCCGTCGAGGACGAACACCGGAAGGATGAGGTCATCGACGGTCAGCACGTTCTCGCGCACCAGGCGACGGGAGAACTCGTCGCGGCGGTTGCGGCGCAGGCGGGTGAAGGGGAAGGCACGTTCGGCGGAAATGAAACTCACGGCGTACTCCAGGGCCCGGATAGCAGGCACAGTGTGACAGTTATAGTCCGTGATTATGACCGATTGGTAACAAGCGATGACAGCGACCCAAGGTCGCGGCATCCGGTCGCAGGGGCCACAGGTCGCAGCATACGACCAAAGTAGGCGGCCGGGGCCATGCAAAGGCCAGCAAGCCGCCGGAGGGTGCCTTCCCCCCGGACGACAACCGAGTTAGGCTGCGCGTTCATTTCGCTGCGTTGCCTCGATAATGCTCCAACAATTCCTGCAGGATTTCGGCTATCTGGCCCTGTTTCTCGGCACCTTCTTCGAAGGCGAGACCATTCTGGTGCTGGCCGGTTTCCTCGCCTTCCGCGGCTACATGCAGCTCGAGTACGTGATCGCCGTGGCCTTCCTCGGCAGCTACGCCGGCGATCAGCTCTGGTACTTCCTCGGCCGCCGCCACGGGCGCAAGCTGCTGGCGCGCAAGCCGCGCTGGCAGAAGCTCGGCGATCGCGCCCTGGAGCACGTGCGCCGGCATCCGGACCTGTGGGTGCTGAGCTTCCGCTTCGTCTACGGCCTGCGTACGGTGATGCCGGTGGCCATCGGCCTGTCCGGCTACCCGCCGGCGCGCTACCTGCTGCTCAACGGCATCGGCGCCATCGTCTGGGCCAGCGCGCTGGGCTCGGCGGCCTACTACTTCGGCAGCGTGCTCGAAGGCGTGCTCGGCAACATCAAGAAATACGAACTGATGGTGCTCGGCGGCCTGCTCGCCATCGGCCTGCTGCTGTGGCTGCACCGCCGCCTGAAGAACAACCGCAACGGCGAGTGATCAGGCCGGTTGCGCCTGGCGCCCGTCGTGGCGCAGCGTCCACAGGCCGAGCAGGCTGAGCGCCAGGTGCGCGGCCAGCAGGCCGACGGCCCAGGCCGGTAGCGCCAACCCGGCGCTGGCGGCCACCGCCAGTACCCAGGGCAGGTTCAGCAGCAGCCGCAGAATCTCCACCCGCGCCGCCCAGGCGCGGTTCTCCAGCCAGCCGCCGATGGCGAACAGCCCCGCGGCCATCCAGGCCCAGCCCAGCAGCAGCGCCGGCAGCGGCCAGCCCTCCCCCAGCCCGAGCAGCACGGTGCCGCCGATCACGTAGCCGACGAATTGCAGGGCGGCGTAGCACTGGCGGCCGCGCGAGAGCGGCACCTCGAACTTGCGGAAGGTCGCCAGGTCGGGTTTCTGCAGCGGGTAGCGAGCGGCCACGTCGGCCGGGCGCCAGCCGGTGCGCATGAACCAGATGCGCAGCTTGTCCCACCAGTTGCCGGCGCGGCGCGCGTCCCGCCAGAGCGCGGCGTAGACCTGCAGGTTGGCCCACAGCGGGTTCCAGCTGGCCAGTGGCACGGTCACGCCGAACACCACCGGCTCTTCGTCCAGTTCCTCCTGGAAGGTGCCGAACAGACGGTCCCAGAGGATGAACACGCCGCCGTAGTTGCGATCCATGTACACCGGGTTCTGCGCGTGGTGCACACGGTGGTTGGACGGGCTGATGAAGATCCACTCGAACCAGCCGAGCTTGGGGATGTGCCGGGTGTGCACCCAGAACTGGTACAGCAGGTTCAGCGCGGCGACGGTCAGGAACACCAGCGGCGGCACCCCGGCCACGGCCATCGGCAGGTAGAAGATCCAGCCGAACAGGAAGCCGGTGCTGGTCTGCCGCAACGCCGTGCTGAGGTTGTATTCCTCGCTCTGGTGGTGCACCGAGTGGGCGGCCCAGAGCACGCTGCGCTCATGGCCCAGGCGGTGGTTCCAGTAGTAGCAGAAGTCGTAGAAGACGAAGGCGAACACCCAGACCCAGGCGCTCTGCGTCGACAGCTCGAACAGCGCCAGGTGCTTCCAGGCGAACGCATAGGTGATCAGCCCGACGCTCTTGGTCAGCAGGCCGCTGGTGGTCGACAACACCCCGGCGCTGAGGCTGTTCACCGCGTCGCCGAGGCGGTAGGTGGACATGCCGCGCCAGCGGTCGGCGAGCAGTTCCAGGGCGATCAGCAGGAAGAAGAAGGGGACCGCGAAGAGGATGTAGTTCATGGCGCGACCGAATCGTTATGCTTATGCGACCGATCCTAGTCCCCTGGCGAGCGCGCACAACGGCCGCCGGTGACATCCCGGCCGGCATATGGCGACAGCTGCGTCGCCGCGCCGGCCGTTCGCGAACCAGGAGTACCCGCATGCACAAGAAAGTTGCCGTCATCCTCTCCGGCTGTGGCGTCTACGACGGCGCCGAACTGCACGAAAGCGTGATCACCCTGCTGCGCCTGTCCCAGCGCGGCGCGCAGGTGCAGTGCTTCGCCCCGGACATCGCCCAGCACCACGTGGTCAACCACCTCACCGGCGCGGAGATGCCCGAGAGCCGCAACGTGCTGGTGGAGTCCGCGCGCATCGCCCGCGGCGAGATCAAGGACGTGCGCGAAGCGCGGGTCGAGGACTTCGACGCGCTGATCGTGCCCGGCGGCTTCGGCGCGGCGAAGAACCTCAGCAACTTCGCCTTCGCCGGCGACCAGTGCGAAGTCGAGCCGGACGTGCTGGCGCTGGCCAAGGCCTTCGCCGCCGCGCACAAGCCGGTGGGCCTGATGTGCATCGCCCCGGCCATGGCCGAACGCATCTACGGCCCGGGCATCGAGTGCACCATCGGCCAGGACGCCGACACCGCCGCCGCCCTGGCGCGCATGGGCGCCAAGCACGTGGAATGCTCCGTCGACGAGATCGTCGAGGACACCCGCCACAAGCTGGTGACCACCCCCGCGTACATGCTGGCGCAGAACATCGCCGAGGCCGCCAGCGGGATCAACAAGCTGGTCGATCGGGTGCTGGAGCTGGCCTGATCCCGGCGCTTCCTGTAGGAGCGAGCTTGCTCGCGAACCGCGTCTCCCGGTAACTCCGGCGCCTGGGGCCAGCCTCTTGCCCTCTCCCTAACCCTCTCCCTGAAGGGAGAGGGTTAGGGAGAGGGCGCTCTCAAACCCAAAATCTGCAGCCCCCAGGAAACTCTGTTCGCGAGCAAGCTCGCTCCTACAAAAGACACGACGTCCCCGTCTGCCGCCCCTACCCCCTGTTCAACCGCGTCAACAACCGATCCAGCGCATTGGCGAACGCCTGGCGATCCTTGTCGCCATAGGGCGCCTGGCCACCGCCCATCTGGCCCTGGTCGCGCAGGTCGGTCATCAGGTTGCGCAGCGCCAGGCGCTCGCCCATGTTCTTCGCGTCGAACTCACGGCCGCGCGGGTCGAGGGCGTCCACGCCCTTCTTCACCAGGCGGTCGGCCAGCGGCACGTCGCTGCAGATCACCAGGTCGCCCGGCTCGGCCTGCTCCACCAGGTAGTCGTCGGCGGCGTCCATCCCGCTGGGCACCACCACCAGGCTGACGCAGGCGAACGGCGGCTTGGCCACCGGCTGGCCGGCCACCATCACCACCTCCAGCTTGCGCTTGAGGGCGAACTTCGCCACCAGCTCCTTCGCCGCCCGCGGGCAGGCGTCGGCATCGATCCAGATACGCATCGAACTCGTTTCCCGAAAATGACGACGGCCAGTATCGCACTGGCCGTCGGGGTTTGCCGCGCGCCGCCTCAGGACAACGCCGCGGCCTTGCGTTTCTCCGCCAGCAGGCTGCGCCCGTAGAGCACAACCACCGCCAGCAGGGCCAGGGCCTGGGCCGACAGCGAGTAGGCGTCGGCCTTGATGCCCAGCCAGTCGAAGTCGAAGAACGGCACCGGCCGGGTGCCGATCACCCCGGCTTCCTGCAGCGCCACCACGCCATGCCCGGCGAACACCACCGAGAGCGCGCAGAGCAGCGCCGCGTTGATGGTGAAGAACAACTTCAACGGCAGCTTCGCCGAGCCGCGCAGGATCACCCAGGCCAGGCCGATCAGCAGCACCACCGCGCAGCCGGCGCCGGCGATCACCGCGTTGTGCCCGGCCGGGCCGGCCTGCAGCCAGAGGGTTTCGTAGAACAGGATGACCTCGAACAGCTCGCGGTACACCGAGAAGAACGCCAGCACGGCGAAGCCGAAGCGCCCGCCGCCGCCCACCAGGCTGCTGCGGATGTAGTCCTGCCAGGCCGCGGCGTGGCGGCGGTCGTGCATCCACACGCCGAGCCAGAGCACCATCACGCAGGCGAACAGCGAGGTGAAGCCTTCCATCAGCTCGCGCTGGGCGCCGCCGATGTCGATCACGTAGGCGGCCAGCGCCCAGGTGGCGAAGCCGGCGACGAAGGCCAGCGCCCAGCCGACGTGCACGCCGCGCGCGGCGCTTTCCTGGCCGGTGTTGCGCAGGAAGGCGAGGATCGCCGCGAGCACCAGGATCGCCTCCACGCCTTCGCGCAGCAGGATCAGCAGGGCCGAGACGAAGCTGATGGTGCCGCTCAGGGAGTCACCGCTGAGCGCCTTGGCGGCTTCGCCGAGCTTGCCCTTGGCGCGCTCCAGCTGCTGCGCCACCTGGGCTTCGGGCAGGCCGTCGCGGAGCGTCTGGCGGTAGGCCATGAGCTCTTTCTCGGTGGCCTTGCGCAGGGTCGCGTCGACGTTGTCGAGCGAACTCTCGACCAGTTCGAAGCCTTCCAGGTAGGCGGCGACGGACAGGTCGTAGGCCTGATCGTGGTCGCCCTGGCGGTAGATGGCGAAACTCTTGTCGAGGGTGGCGGCGGTGTAGTCGATCAGCTGCGCCGGGCCACGATGCTCCAGCGGCGGGTGCGCGCGCAGGGCGCGGAAGCTCTGCGCGGCGGCTTCGCCGTCATGCGCAGCGACGTCCGCCGGGGTCTGGGTGGCCAGGCTCGCCAGCGGATAGGCATGCGCGGCATCGGGCTTGGCATCGGCGGCGCTCAGGCCGGCGACGTAGGCCGCGAGGTCCCAGCGCTGGCGTTCGTCCAGTTCGTCGGCGAAGGCAGGCATGTCGGTGCCGGCGATGCCCAGGCCGATGACGGTACGCAGGTCGTAGAGACTCAGCTGATCGAGACGCGCGCGGTCGGCGAGGTTGGCCGGCGGCGGCTGCAGGCCGATGCCCGCCGGACCGTCGCCCTTGCCGGCGTCGCCATGGCAGACCGAGCACTGCTGGGCGAAGATCGGCGCGCCACGGGCCGGGTCGGGGGTGATGGCCGGAGTCTGCACGACCTGGTAGGCATCCGCCACCCGCGCCTCCAGGTGCCGCGCCAGTTGCGCGACCTCGGCGCCCGAACGGCGCTGCTCGATCGCCTGGCGCAGGGCGCCGATCTCCTGCTCGAGCGCGGCGCGCTCGGGCCGTGCCGGCAGCGCCAGCAGCAGCGCCTGCAGCTTGGCGGAGAACTCGAGCTGTTCCTTGTACTCGGTGGGATCGAGCACCTGCCCGGCGCTGACCGTCGGCGGATAGTCGGCAGCCAGGTAGCTCAGCAGATGCAAGGCCTGGGAAGGATCGACAGGGGCATCGGCCACGGCCCCGAAACTCACGGCACACAGCGCTGGCAGCAGCCAGGCGAGAATCCTTGGAAGGCGCATAGCGAAAAGAGATTGAGAATGGAAAGCAGCAATGTTACTCCGCCATCCATTCCCCGCCTAGCTGGCGCCCGTCGTCTCAGGCGGCGGCGCGGCGCACCGTGGCCAGCAGCGCGGCGGCGCCGAGGAACAGGCTGGCGAAGGTGCGGTTCATCAGCCGTTGCTGGCGCGGCGAACGCAGCGCGCGCAGTACCCGCGCGGCCAACCCGGTGTAGCCGGCCATGACGATGAGGTCGACGCAGATCATGGTCGCGCCCATGATCAGGTACTGCATCGCCATCGGCCGGTGCGGGTCGACGAACTGCGGCAGCACGGCGAGCATGAAGATCACCGCCTTGGGGTTGCTGGCGTTGACCAGGAAACCGCGCAGCACCAGGCTCAGCGGGCGGCCGATGGGGCGCTCGGCGTCGGCCTGCATGACCTGTGGCGCGGCCGTCCACTGGCGCCAGGCGAGGTACGCCAGGTAGACCACGCCGAACCACTTGATCACGGAGAACGCCAGCGCCGAGGTGGCCAGCAGCGCGCCGACGCCGGCGGCGACCACGGCGATCTGCAGGGCCAGGCCGATCTGCAGGCCGAGGGCGTTCCAGTAGCCGCGCCAGAAGCCGTACTGCAGGCCACAGGACATCGAGGCGATGGCCCCGGCGCCGGGCGACAGGCTGATGATCCAGCAGGCGATGAAGAAGGCGAACCAGGTGCTGGCGAGCATCACGGACCTCGGGGAGAAATATCCTGTTACGGGCGGCCAGTGTGCCTCAAGCCACGCCCGGCCGCCCAGCCTTGCCGACGAAGGTCGCAGGAGCGCCCGCGGGAGCCCGCGTTCGCGGGGATGACGGGGGATGGATGGGTGCCCCCCAATGCGGGGCCCTGTAGGAGCGAGCTTGCTCGCGAACAGAGCCCGCAGCGGGACAGCGCCCACGAAAGACCGCTCAGGCAGCCGGCGGCGCCATGAAAAAGCCCGGCGCGGGGCCGGGCTCGTTCGTCAGCGCGCGCCGATCAGCTCGGCAGGTCCTTGCGCAGCTTCACCGGCTCTTCGCCGCGCTTGCGCGCCATGGCGCCGCGCAGGCGGATGTTGATCGCTTCCACCGCCAGCGAGAAGGCCATGGCGAAGTAGACGTAGCCCTTGGGCACATGGACCTCGAAGGCCTCGGCCACCAGCACGGTGCCGACCACGATGAGGAACGACAGGGCGAGCATCTTCAGCGACGGGTGCTTGTCGATGAAGGCGCTGATGGTGCCGGCGGCGAGCATCATCACGCCGACCGAGATGACGATCGCGGCGATCATCACCGGCACGTTGGAGACCAGGCCCACGGCGGTGATCACCGAGTCCAGGGAGAAGATGATGTCGATGATCGCGATCTGCACGATCACCGCCATGAAGCCACGGGTCTTGCCGCCGCCCTGCTCGCCTTCCTCGGCGCCTTCGAGGCTGTGGTAGATCTCCATGGTGCTCTTGAACAGCAGGAACAGGCCGCCGAAGAACAGGATCAGGTCGCGCCCGGAAACGCCCTGGCCGAACACGCTGAACAGGTCGGTGGTCAGGCGCATCACCCAGGTGATCGACAGCAGCAGGAGAATCCGCGTGCCCATCGCCAGGGCCAGGCCGAAGAAGCGCGCCTTGGGTTGCTGCGCGGCCGGCAGGCGGCTGACCAGGATCGAGATGAAGATGATGTTGTCGATGCCGAGGACGATCTCCAGGGCGGTCAGGGTCAGAAACGCGACCCAGATTTCAGGGCTGGCGAGCCATTCCATAGTGCGTGGGTATCCGTGTGGGGACTGGGATTGTGGTTATCGTCCGCTGCTCAGCCCGGGGCCCTTCCAGCGGCGGATGGCCTTCTGGAAGAACAGGCTGTTGGGCACCTGCAGCAAGGCGCTGGTGCCGTCCTCGAAGGTTTCCTCGAGGGTGGTGTAAAGCAGGTTGATGGCACTGACGCGACCTTTCACGCCGGGCTTGTCGGCCGATTCGATGACCTCCACCAGGTCGCCCAGGCGGAACGGCCCGACGGTGAAGATCAGCAGTGCGCAGAACAGGTTGGAGAGCACGCTCCAGATGGCGAAGAAGGCCACCGCGGCAACCGCGACGAAGCCGGTCAGGGCCGTCCACAGCACCTGCGCGGAAACGCCCAGGCGCTCCAGCACCATCATCAGCGCCGAGCCCATGATCAGCCAGCGCAGGCCGCCGCGCAGCGGCAGCAGCAGTTCGTGGGGCAGCGGGTAGCGCTGCGCAAGGCGGCCCAGGCCGCGCGCCACCAGGCGCTGGAGGAACCAGGCGAGGACCAGGATGAGGATGATCTGCAGGCCACGCAGCAACGGATCGCTCCAGGCGATGAGCAGCGGCAGGTCGTCCATCACTCGGCGCCTTCCAGTTGGGCCTGGAGGCTTTCCAGGGTTTCCAGGGCCACCAGCCAGGCTTCCTCGACTTCGCTTTCGCGGGTCTTCAGAGCCGCCTGCTGGGCCAGCAGGTCGCGCAGTTCGTCCTTGCGCGCGGCATCGTAGAGGGCGCTGTCGCCGAGCTTCTCTTCGAGCGCGGCGAGCTTGTCGTGGAGGCCGCCGAGCTCCTTCTCCAGCTTGTCCGCCTCGCGCTTGTGCGGCGCCAGTTGCTGGCGCAGCGCGGCGGCGGCCTGGCGCTGGGCGCGCTTGTCGGTCTTCTCGGCGGCCGGCGTGCCGGCGCTGGCCGGCTGCTGCCGGGCGCGGAAGTCGACCAGCCAGCGGGCGTAGTCGTCGAGGTCACCGTCGAAGTCCTGCACGCGGCCGTCGGCCACCAGCAGGAACTCGTCGGTGGTGCTCTTGAGCAGGTGACGATCGTGGGATACCACCACCACCGCTCCGGAGAACTCCTGCAGGGCCATGGTCAGGGCCAGGCGCATTTCCAGGTCGAGGTGGTTGGTCGGTTCGTCGAGCAGCAGCAGGTTGGGCTTCTGCCAGGCGATCAGGGCCAGGGCCAGGCGCGCCTTCTCGCCACCGGAGAAGTTCAGCACCGGCTCGTCGCAGCGCGGGCCACGGAAGTCGAAGCCGCCGAGGAAGTCGCGCAGGGTCTGCTCGCGCTCGCCCGGGGCGATGCGCTGTAGGTGCAGCAGCGGGCTGGCCTTGGCGTCCAGCGAGTCGAGCTGGTGCTGGGCGAAGTAGCCGATGGCGAGGTTCTCGCCGCGCGCCAGGTGCCCGCCGAGCAGCGCCAGGTCGCCGGAAAGGGTCTTGATCAGGGTCGACTTGCCGGCGCCGTTGGGGCCGAGCAGGCCGATGCGCGCGCCGGGCACCAGCTGCAGCTTGACCATATCCAGCACCGCCTTGTCGCCATAGCCCAGGCGGGCCTCGGCGAGGTCGAGCAGCGGGCTGGAGATCTTGTCCGACTCGCGGAAGCTGAAGTCGAACGGCGAGTCGACGTGGGCCGGGGCCAGCTCTTCCAGGCGTTCCAGGGCCTTGATGCGGCTCTGCGCCTGGCGCGCCTTGGTGGCCTGGGCGCGGAAGCGGGCGATGTACTTTTCCATGTGGGCGCGTTGCGCCTGCTGCTTCTCGAAGGCCTGCTGCTGCTGCGCCAGGCGCTCGGCGCGGGTGCGCTCGAAGGCCGAGTAGCCGCCACGGTAGAGGGTCAGCTTGCGCTGTTCGAGGTGCGCCACGTGGTCGACCACGGCGTCGAGGAAGTCGCGGTCGTGGGAGATCAGGATCAGCGTGCCCGGGTAGCCCTTGAGCCACTCTTCGAGCCAGAGGATGGCGTCGAGGTCGAGGTGGTTGGTGGGCTCGTCGAGCAGCAGCAGTTCCGACGGGCACATCAGCGCCTGGGCCAGGTTCAGGCGCATCCGCCAGCCACCGGAGAAGTCGCCGACGCGGCGCTCCATCTGCTCGGCGGAAAAGCCCAGGCCGGCGAGCAGCTTGCGCGCCCGCGCGTCGGCGGTGTAGCCGTCGGCGTTGTCCAGCTCGGTATGCAGGCGGGCCACGGCGGCGCCGTCATGGGCGGCTTCGGCGCTGGCCAGCTGCGTCTGGATTTCACGCAGGCGCACGTCGCCGTCGAGGACGTAGTCCACCGCCAGGCGTTCCAGGGTGTCCACTTCCTGGCGCATGTGCGCGATGCGCCAGTCGGCGGGAATCCGGTAGTCGCCGGCATCCTGCCCGAGCTGGCCGCGCAGCAGAGCGAACAGGCTGGACTTGCCGGCGCCGTTGGCGCCGATCAGGCCGACCTTCTGGCCGGCGTGGAGGGTCAGTTCGGCCTCTTCCAGCAAGCGCTGGGGGCCACGCTGTAGCGTAAGATTTTGGAGTCGAATCATGGCGGCGGAGTTTATCAGCTTCGCCCGCGAATCGCTGTGGGAGCCCTATGACAGAAGATATCTGGTCGTTCGCCGTCGATCTCTACGCGCAACCGGGCGTCGAGGCGGCGTGCCTGGAACTGCAGGAGGCCGGCGCCGACGTCTGCCTGCTGCTGGCTGGTGCCTGGTATGGCACCCGTGGCCGGGCCTGCTCGGCCGCGCGCCTGGAGGCCCTGGCGGCGACCGCCAGCGGCTGGCAAAGCGGCGTGGTGACGCCCCTGCGCGAGCTGCGCCGGCAATGGCGGGCGCAGGCGCGAGACGATGCGCACCTGACGGAATTGCGGGAAACCCTGAAGGGGCTGGAGCTACGCGCCGAGCATATGCAGCTGGAGCGCCTGGCCGAAGCCGGAAGGGACTGGATCGATGACGGCAACGCCGAGCTACGGGACTGGCTGCAGGGCTGCGCCGGTGAAGCGGGGAAAGCGCGCCGCGACGCGCTGGAACGACTGCGCATCGCGGCGGCTTCGGGAGCGGCGTCTTAGGAGGCGCTGCTCGGGGTGGCGGCCGGGGCGCTCGGCGCTACCGCTGCCGGAGCGGCAGTGGCGGCCGGGGCTGCGGCGGGCGCGGCGGTCGGAGCCGGGGTCGGCGCCGGAGCAGCGGGCTTGGCAGCGGCCGGGGCGGCGGGTTTCGCAGCGGCAGGCTTGGCGGCCGGTTTCGCGGCAGGCTTGGCAGCAGCAGGCTTGGTGGCCGGTTTAGCGGCGGGCTTCGCAGCAGCAGGCTTGGCAG
>NZ_JARJLT010000198.1 GCF_029335315.1 Pseudomonas citronellolis | reverse complement strand
CGCCGCCCCTTTCCAGGCCCCTTCGCGCCGCTCTCCGACAGCCCTTCTCGACTCTTCTCGACTGTTCGCGAATTATTTTTACGCGATTGCGCGGCGTCGTTCGTTTCGTTAAATGCCAATGCTATTGATTCGCATTTGAATGCGACGACACTCAGAAGAGAGCCCTCGATGACCACCGACGCCCGACGCTCCATCCCGCATCGCCTGCGTGCCCCGGCCAGCCTGTCCCTGCTGGCGCTGTCCATCGCCCTGGCCGCCGCGCCCATGACGTGCGCCCAGGCCGCCGAACCGGCCGCGCAGACCCAGGCCGGCTACCGCTTCGCCATCGAGCGCCAGCCCCTGGCCGGCGCCCTCAACGCCTTCAGCGCCGTGACCGGCTGGCAGGTCGCCCTGCCCGCCGAGCTGGCCGATGGCGTCACCTCCCCCGGCGCCAACGGTCGCCTGAGCGCCGAGCAGGGCCTCAAGCGCCTGCTCGCCGGCAGCGGCCTGGACTACCGCCAGGTGTCCGAGCGCAACGTGGTCCTGTACAAGGCGCCGGGCGCCCGCGCCATCGAACTGCAGCCGCAGACGGTCACCGCCACCCGCCAGGCGCAGAACGTCAACGAGGTGCCGAACACCGTCAGCGTGCGCAGCCGCACCGACCTCGACCGCAACAACGTCAACTCCATCAAGGACCTGGTCCGCGACGAGCCGGGCGTCAGCGTCGGCGGCACCGGCCAGCGCGCCGGCATCACCGGCTACAACATCCGCGGCATCGACGGCGACCGCGTGCTGACGCAGATCGACGGCGTGGAAATCCCCGGCTCCTTCTTCAACGGCCCCTACGCCCAGACCGAGCGCAACTACGTCGACCCGGAAATCGTCAAGCGCGTGGAAATCCTCCGCGGCCCGGCCTCGGCGCTGTACGGCAGCAACGCCATCGGCGGCGCGGTGAGCTACTTCACCCTCGACCCCAGCGACATCATCAAGGACGGCAAGGATGTCGGCGCGCGCCTGAAGACCGGCTACAGCTCGGCCGACGACAGCTGGCTGACCTCGGCCACCGTCGCCGGCCGCCACGACGACTTCGACGCCCTGCTCCACGTCAGCCAGCGCAACGGCCACGAGACCGAGTCCTACGGCAGCCACGGCGGCACCGGCCTGGACCGCACCGAGGCCAACCCCGAGGACGTGCGCACCACCAATGTGCTGGCCAAGCTCGGCTGGAACTACGCCGAAGGCTCGCGCGTGGGCCTGACCTACGAACGCTACAAGGACGACGTCGACACCGACCAGAAGAGCGCCTACGGCGGCCCCTACTCCAACGGCGCGCCGGCCCTGCCGGAAAGCGTGCTGCCCGGCGGCATGTACCAGTGGCGCACCGGCAACGACACCATCACCCGCGAGCGCTACGGCCTGGACCATGAGTTCCTGCTGGAAAGCGCCCTGGCCGACCACGCCAAGTGGAGCTTCAACTACCAGACCGCGAAGACCGAGCAGAGCACCGACGAGTTCTACTACCCGATCACCCGCAAGGTCCTGCGCACCCGCGACACCCTGTACAAGGAACGCCTGTGGGTCCTCGACCTGCAACTGGACAAGAGCTTCGAGATCGGCGAGACCGACCACCTGCTGACCTACGGCACCAACCTCAAGCGGCAGAAGGTCACCGGCTACCGCGAAGGCGACGGCACCTGCCTGGCGGTGGGCGTCGGCTGCAGCGCCGTCGGCGCCACCAGCAGCAGGGACGTGCTGGCGCGCAGCAGCGACTTCCCGGACCCGACCATCGACACCTACGGCCTGTTCGCCCAGGACGAGGTGCGCTGGAACGCCTGGACCTTCCTGCCCGGCCTGCGCTACGACTACACCCGCCTGAAGCCGCACATCACCGAGGAATTCCTCAACACCGCGGACCAGAGCGGCGACGGCCAGGTCAGCAGCCAGGACAAGACCTGGCACCAGCTCTCGCCCAAGCTCGGCGTGACCTACGCCTTCAACGACAACTACCTGTGGTACGGCCAGTACGCCCAGGGCTTCCGCACTCCGACCGCCAAGGCGCTGTACGGCCGCTTCGACAACCCTAGCAGCGGCTACCGCGTGGAACCCAACCCGGACCTCGACCCGGAACGCAGCCAGAGCTACGAGACCGGCCTGCGCGGAACCTTCGACGAAGGCTCGTTCGACGTCTCGGTGTTCTACAACAAGTACCGCGACTTCATCAACGAAGACGCCATCACCGCCGGCTACGACGAAGTCACCTTCCAGAGCAACAACATCAAGCACGCCATCATCAAGGGCGTGGAGCTGAAAGGCCGCCTGGAACTGGCTCCGTTCGGCGCGCCGGAAGGCTTCTACACCAAGGGTTCGGTGGCCTACGCCTACGGCCGCAACAAGGACACCGGCGAGCCGATCAACAGCGTCAACCCGCTGACCGGCGTGTTCGGCCTCGGCTACGACGCCTCCAGCCTGGCCTACGGCGGCCTGCTGAACTGGACCCTGGTCAAGCGCAAGGACCGCGTCGACGAGACCACCTTCAAGGCCCCGGACGGCACCAGCAGCCAGTTCAAGACCCCCGGCTTCGGTATCCTCGATCTGACCGGCTACTACAAGCTGACCGACGACCTGACCCTGAACGCCGGCGTCTACAACCTCACCGACAAGAAGTACTGGCTGTGGGATGACGTGCGCGGCTACGACGGCGTCGGCGAAGCCGGCGTGCTGGCCCCGGCCAACCTCGACCGCCTGACCCAGCCGGGCCGCAACTTCTCGGTCAACCTGGTGTGGGATATCTGACCTGACGCCAACGCCCCTGCCCGTCGTTCCCGCGTTCGCGGGAATGACGAGGCAGAGGGACGTATGCCGGCGTTCTTTACGTTATTCCCGGCCTCGTTCGTCTCGTCTTCTGTAACCCTTCTGCGTACAAGGAATCCCGCATGACCACCCTGGAAGCCCCCGCCCTGCGCTCCCAGCGCCTGAACCTGGTGACCCACCAGCCGCACCAGCGCCTGGACAACGCGGTGAAGGCCCACGATCCCTTCGCCAGCCGCGAGCACTTCACCCCCTTCGTCGTCGCCCAGTACCTGTTCCAGTCCGAACTGCAGGCGCTGTACCAGGACCCGGCGCTGATCGCCATCTTCCCCGACCTGGCCGAACGCTGCCGCGCGCAGCAGGCCAAGGCCGACCTCGCCGACCTCGGCGCCGAGGTCCCGGCAGCGGTGGACGGCGCCGTGGCCAACCCGTCGCGCGCCGCCGCGCTGGGCTGGCTGTTCGTCTCCGAGGGCTCCAAGCTCGGCGCCGCCTTCCTGATCAAGCGCGTCGCCGCCCTGGGCCTGAGCGAAGACTTCGGCGCCCGCCACCTGGGCGAGCCGGCCGGCGGCCGCGCCGAAGGCTGGAAGCGTTTCACCCGCACCCTCGATGGCCTGGAACTGAGCGCCGCGGACGAGCGCGAGGCCGAAGCCGGCGCGCTGGCCGCCTTCGAGCGCTTCGGCGTGCTCCTGCAGCACGCCTACGAGCATGCCGCCGCCCGCGCCTGACGCGGTGATTGACGCGCATCCCGGCAGCGGCCAGGATGCGCGTTTCGCCCCTGTCGCCGTCGTACCGATGTCCCAGCCCGCCCGTTCGCGCACCGTCCGCCTGCTCTACGCGTTGCTCGCCTATACCAGCCTGGGCGTGGGCATGGTCGGCCTGGTGGTGCCCGGCCTGCCGACCACCGAGTTCGTCCTGCTGGCGGCCTGGGCCGCGGCCAAGAGCTCGCCGCGCCTGAGCGCCTGGCTGGAGAACCACCGGCTGTTCGGGCCGATCCTGGCCAACTGGCGCAACGGCCGCGCCATCGCCCGCCGCGCCAAGATCAGCGCCAGCCTGGCGATGCTCGCGGCGCTGGCGATCATGCTGCTGACCCTGCCCCACGGCTACTGGCTGTACGCGGTGGTGCTGGGCATGGCGATCGGCAACCTGTGGATCTGGTCGCGCCCGGACACCAGCGCCGAGCAAAACCCGTAGGGCGGATAACGCCCAAGGCGTTATCCGCCGAATCGCGGACAGAG
>NZ_JARJLT010000197.1 GCF_029335315.1 Pseudomonas citronellolis | reverse complement strand
GCCCACAGGCGCGGCGCATTGTTTAGAATGCCCCTCGACCGACTCGCCAGGACCCTCGCCGCATGAGCCCGAAAGCCCCGCAGGACGCCCCCGCCAGCCCCGAAGCGCAGTTCCTCGGCACGCGCATACGCGGCCTGCGCAAGCGGCGCGGCATGACCCTGGCCGAGCTGGCCGAACAGAGCAAGCTCACCGCCGGCTACATCAGCCAGCTGGAACGCAACCTGGCCTACCCGTCGATTCCCGCGCTGTTCAACATCGCTCGCAGCCTGGGGGTGACCATCCAGTGGTTCTTCGCCAGCGAAGTGCAGGTCGACCCGGCCGACGCCGGCTACGTGGTGCGGCGCAACGCGCGGACCAGCGTGCATTACGAAGACGGCATCGTCGACGAGCTGCTCAGCCCGCAGCCCAGCCGCCAGCTGGAAATCCTCCATTCGCGCTTCCCGCCAGGCACCTACAGCCAGCAGAGCTACAGCCACGAAGGCGAGGAAGCCGGCTACCTGCTCAGCGGCACCTTCGAACTCTGGGTCGGCGAGCGCTACTTCCTGCTCAACGAAGGTGACAGCTTCAGCTACTCCAGCCAGGAGCCGCACCGCTACGGCAACCCGGGGGACGTGGATGCGGTGGTGCTGTGGGTGATCACCCCGCCGACGTTCTGACCTTCAATGCGCTACACAGACGCCCAGGTCAACCCTGGCGTCGTCGGGAATCCCGGTCAAACGGCGGATAACGTCGAACGTTATCCGCCCTACGCCAACAACCGCGCCAGCCCGTCGAGCAACCGCTGCAGCGCGCCCTGGTTGGCCTTGAGCACGCCCAGCCCGGCCTCGGCCATGCGCTGCGCGGCCTGCGCTTCGTCCCACAACTGCCCCACGGCCACCGCCAGGGTCGGCGCGTCCAGCACTTCGCGCAGGGCGCCGACCTCGCGCAGTTGCGCGGCGATCTCGAGGAAGTTGAACAGGTGCGGGCCGGCCAGCACCGGAACGCCCAGCGCCGCCGGCTCCAGCAGGTTGTGCCCGCCGTTGGGCACCAGGCTGCCGCCGACGAAGGCGACATCGGCCAGCGCGTAGAGGAACAGCAGCTCGCCCATGGTGTCGCCGAGCAATACCTGGGTGTGCGCAGTCACCGGCTCGCCGCTCGAACGGCGCACGGTGGCGAAACCTTCGCGGCGGCACAACTCGAACATCGGGCCGAAGCGTTCCGGGTGGCGCGGCACCAGGATCAGCAGCGCGTCGGGGTGTTTCTCCAGCAGCTTGCGCTGGGCGGCCAGGATGATTTCGTCCTCGCCGGCGTGGGTGCTGGCGGCGATCCACAGCGGTCGCTGCCGCGCCTGCCACGCCTCGCGCAACGCTTCCGCGCGGCGCAACAGTTCGGGGTCGATGCTCAGGTCGAACTTGATCGAGCCGGTCACGCTCACGCATTCCGGGCGCGCGCCCAGGCGGCGGAAGCGTTCGGCCTCGGCCTCGGTCTGCACCGCCAGCCAGCTCATCTCGCCGAGCATCGGCCGGGTCAGCCCCTCGAAGCGCGCGTAGCCCCGCGCCGAGCGCTCGGACAGCCGCGCGTTGGCCAGCGCCACCGGAATGCCGCGGCGGGCACACTGGTGGATGTGGTTGGGCCACAGCTCGGTTTCCATGATCACCGCCAGGCGCGGCTTGACCCGGTTCAGGAAGCGCGCGGCGGCCCAGGGCAGGTCGTAGGGCAGGTAGCAGTGCTGCACGCTGTCGCCGAACAGCGCGTGGATGCGCTCGGAGCCGGTCGGGGTCATGCAGGTGACGGTGATCGGCAACTGTGGATAACGCTGCTGCAGGGCGCGGATCATCGGCGCGGCGGCGATGCTCTCGCCCACCGACACCGCGTGCACCCAGATACCGCCCGGCCGCATCGCCGGCAAGCCGAAGGCGAAGCGCTCGCGGATGCGCCGGGAGTAGGCCGGCGCCTTGCGCGCACGCAGGAACAGGCGCAGCGCGACCAGCGGCAGGCCCAGGTGGAACAGCAGGGTATAGAGGGTTCGGTTCATGGCGGCGGAGAGTAGCAAATAACGCCGGGGCGTTCGCGCGGGCGGCGAAATGGGAGGGTATGTTGTAGGAGCAGATTTATCCGCGATCAATGGCGCGGGGCGAGCCATCGCGGACGGAATCCGCTCCTACAGTCGTGTTTCTCCTATTCCTTCAGGTGCTCGGCGAAGCACTCGCCCAGCCACTCCGCAGCCGGGCCCAGCGGCTCGTCGCGGCGGCATACCAGCTCCACTACCAACGGCGGTGGCGTCCAGTCGCTGGCCAGCTCCACCAGCAGCGACTGATAGGCCGGGTACTGCGCGACGTGGCGCGGCAGCCAGGCCCAGCCGAGGCCGCGCATCAGCAGCTCGGCCATGGCGTAGAAGCTGTCGGCGCGCCACACCAGCGGGCTGATCTGCTCGCCGCCGGGGTAGTGGCTGTCCTGCGGCGCCATCAGCAGCTGGCGATGGCGCGCCAGCTCGCGGCGGTCGGCGTAGTCCTGGCCGGCGAGCGCATGACCGGCGCCGCAGACGGTGACCATCTCGATGGTGCCCAGGCGCTGGCGCTCCAGCTCCTTGGGCATGCCTTCATGGTGGAACAGCAGGCCGAGGTCGGCGCGACGCTCCAGCAGCTTGCGCGCCACGTCGCCCTGGGCGCCGCTGGCCAGCTGCACCTCCAGGGTCGGGAAGGCCTGCGCCAGCGCCTCCAGGCTGGACAGCACCGGCTGATAGGGCATGGCCTCGTCCTGCGCCAGGCGCAGCCGCGCCTCCTGCCCGCGCACCAGGGCCATGGCCCGGCTTTCCAGGCGCTCGCACTGGCGCAGCACCTCGCGCGCCTCGTCGAGCAGCGCCCTGCCCTCCTCGGTCAGCACCGGCTGGCGGCCGCTGCTGCGGTCGAACAGGCTGACCCCCAGGTCGCTTTCCAGCAGGGCGATGGACGAGCTCACCGCCGACTGCACGCGCTTGAGCTGGCGCGCCGCGGCGGAGAACGACGACTGTTCGGCGACACTGACGAACAGGCGCAGCTGCTCCAGGTTCCACTGCATAGCCTATCTCCCACTCAGATAGGTAATGACTTTATCCCATCATCAGGATCACTAGAATGTCGCTATTCGCAACATCGGCCCAGCGGCCGTTCCTGGGGAGGAATTCAACATGCCCGGCTACCTCTATCTCGCCATCGCCATCGTCGCCGAAGTCATCGCCACCGCTTCGCTGAAATCGGTGAAAGGCCTGTCCACGCCCCTGCCCCTGCTGCTGGTGATCGTCGGCTACGCCATCTCCTTCTGGATGCTCACCCTGGTGGTGCGCAGCATCCCGGTGGGCGTCGCCTACGCCATCTGGGCCGGGCTCGGCATCGTGCTGGTCAGCATCGCCGCGCTGGTGCTCTACCAGCAGCGCCTCGACACCCCGGCGCTGCTCGGCATGGGCCTGATCGTCAGCGGCGTGGTGGTGATCCAGCTGTTCTCGCACAGCACCGGCCACTGAGCCGGGCATCCCCTCGGTTATACTGCGCGCTTCGTATTGTCCCGAGGCGCGCCCTTCCATGACCCACCCCCTGAGCACCGACATCCTCGTCGTCGGCGGCGGCATCGCCGGCCTCTGGCTGAACGCCCGGCTGCGCCGCGCCGGCTACGCCACCGTGCTGGTGGAGAACACCGCGCTGGGTGGCGTACAGAGCATGCGCTCGCAGGGGATCATCCATGGCGGCACCAAGTACGCGCTGCACGGCGCGCTGACCGGCGCCTCGGAAGCCATCGCCGACATGCCGTCGCTGTGGCGCCAGTGCCTGGCCGGCGACGGCGAGCTGGACCTGCGCGGCGTCCGCGTGCTCTCCGACGCCCACTACCTGTGGTCGCCGGGCGGCCTGGCCGGCAACCTCACCAGCTTCTTCGCCAGCAAGGCGGTGCGCAGCCGCGTCGCCCAGGTGAAGGGCGACGAACTGCCACCGGCGCTGCAGGACAAGGCCTTCAAGGGCAAGGCCTACCGCCTCGCGGAACTGGTGCTGGACGTGCCCAGCCTGGTCGCACGCCTGGCCGAACTGGGCGGCGACAGCCTGCTGGCCGGTGAACGCATCGAGCCGCTGCGCGAAGGCGACGAACTGCTCGGCCTGCGCGTCGACGGCCGCGAAATCCGCGCCCAGCGCGTGGTGCTCGCCGCCGGCGCCGGCAACGAGGCGCTGCTGCGCGAGCTCGGCCTGGAGCAGCCGACCATGCAGCGCCGGCCGCTGCACATGGTGCTGGTCAAGGGCCCGACCCTGAAGCCGCTGTACGCCCACTGCGTGGGTGGCGGGCCGAAACCGCGCGTCACCGTGACCACCCACCCGGCGGCCGACGGCCAGTGGGTCTGGTACCTCGGCGGCGACATCGCCGAAGCCGATGGCGTGGCGCGCAACGAAGCCGAGCAGATCGCCGAGGCGCAGCGCGAGCTGCACAAGCTGCTGCCCTGGGTCGACCTTTCCGCCGCGCGCTGGGCCACCCTGCGCGTGGACCGCGCCGAGCCGGCGCAATCCGGCCTGCTGCGCCCGGACAGCGCCTTCCTCGCCGAGCAGGGCCGCCTGCTGGTAGGCTGGCCGACCAAGCTGGCGCTGGCGCCGAACTTCGCCGACCGGGTCATCGAGGCCCTGCACAAGGACGCCATCCAGCCCGCCACGCCGCCCGCCCTTCCGGAGCTGCCGCGCCCGGCCATGGCGCGCCCGGTATGGGAGGAGCTGCTGCCGTGACCAGCCTGCACGCGCTGCGCCGCCCGCTGGGCAGCACCGGCCTGGACGTCTCGCCGCTGGGCCTGGGCACGGTCAAACTGGGCCGCGACCAGGGCGTGAAATACCCCAACGGCTTCCGCATTCCCGACGACCGCGAGGCCGCCGACCTGCTGGCCCTGGCCCGCGACCTGGGCATCAACCTGCTCGACACCGCGCCGGCCTATGGCCGCAGCGAGGAGCGCCTCGGCCCGCTGCTGCGCGGCCAGCGCCAGGACTGGGTGATCGTCAGCAAGACCGGCGAGGAATTCGACGACGGCCAGTCGCGCTTCGACTTCAGCGCCGCCCACACCCGTCGCTCGGTGGAACGCAGCCTGCGACGCCTGGAGACCGACTACATCGACCTGGTGCTGGTGCACTCCGACGGCAACGACCTGCAGGTGCTGCAGCACACCGACGTCTACGCGACCCTGGAGCAGCTCAAGCGGGAAGGCCTGATCCGCGGCTTCGGCTTCTCCGGCAAGACCGTCGATGGCGGCCTGCTGGCGCTGCAGCGCGGCGACTGCGCGATGGTCACCTACAACCTCAACGAGCGCGCCGAGAAACCGGTCATCGACCAGGCCCTGGAACAGCATCGCGGCATCCTGGTGAAGAAGGCCCTGGCCAGCGGCCACGTGTGCCTGGCGGATGGCCAGGACCCGGTGCGGGCGAGCTTCGAGCTGGTCTTCGGCCACCCCGGGGTGGGCGCCGCCATCGTCGGCACCATCAACCCGCAGCACCTGCGGCACAACGTCGCGCTGGCCGCTGAAGTCCTCGGCGGCTGAGGGCTGCAGCCGAACACGGCGGCGCCACGACCGTTGATCGGCAGTCACCCAAGGTTGACACAAAGGCCGCATTCCTGTGCCATGCTCAGACTCCGCGGTGAAAAGCCGCGGCACGCAAAATTGCCGCCAAAAGCTCGCTGACAGGATATTTCTCCGAAAAGCAAAGCTCTTTCAGGGCTAACCTCGAAATAACCGAGGCTTTTCGAAGTTCGACGTCAACTCCGTAGCCGCTGGCAATCCGGAACGATCGGCCAGGCCACCCACCCCTCGGGCGGCCCGACGCGCCCTGTACGACGAGGACCGCCCATGCCCCGTACGCTCGCCCGCAAGGACCCGACCGCCTTCAAGACCCTGCCGTTGCTGGTCGAGGCCAACCCCGACAGCCTGGTCTACCAGCCCCTCGGCCTGCCGCTGAATTTCACCCAGGTGCTGGAGCGCCGCCGGCGCCCCGTGCAGGTGGCCGACGCGCAGCGTTTCACCGTGGAACTGGCCAACCTGGGCGTCTCCGTGCGCCTGACCCTGAACTGGCAAGGCCGCGACTACTGGGTGCTGGTGAAGCAGAAGCGCGTCGACCGCGGCGATACCGTGCTCAAGCTGATTTCCGGCTACGTGCCGTCCCACGAACTGAACCTGCCGCTGCTCACGGCGATCCAGGAGGTGGCCGAGGAATGCCTGGTGGAAACCGCCGACGGCTGGCTCGGCGGGCGCTTCGGCGACACCTGGCTGCCGACACCGTACCAGGGCACCCTGCGCTACCGCGAGGCCAGCCACTTTTCGCTGACCCCGCTGTCCGGCGCCGCACGCCCGGTGCAGGCCGGCGCGCTACGCCTGCTGGAGCGCCCGCAAGCCTACGTGCACCTGCCCACCGCCTCGCTGCAGCTGGTCTACGACCTGCGCATGGAGCTGCCCAGGGACGTGCGCGACGTCAGCCTGTTCCACGTTGACGAACGCCTGGAAAGCGGCCCGCTGGTGGCGCGCCTGGACCGTCGGCGCCCGGACCTCTACCTGCTGCCGCTGGAGCACGGCCAGCCCACCGGGGCACTCTTCACCCTGCGCAAGGGCGAACTGGTGAAGGCCGCGACCCGTGGCGTGTGGCTTTCGGAAAGCTTCGCGCGGCAGGACGGCTGGCTGGTCAGCGACGAGCACATCCGTTTCCGCGACTGGCTGGACCAGTTGCCACCGGCCAACGGCAATTCCGGCAAGGGCCGGCGCACGGCTTGAGCCCCATCGCGGACAGAGTCCGCTCCTACGCACGTGCCCGATACACAATCTGTAGGAGCGGATTCATCCGCGATAACGCCGGCAAGGCCGGCGCCCTTGCCATCGCGGACGAAGTCCGCTCCTACGGATAGCACGGTCACTTCAGCTGGCTGGAACTCTTGCCGAGCAGCCGCCGCGCCACGATCAGCAACTGGATCTGCTGGGTACCCTCGAAGATGTCGAGGATCTTCGAATCCCGCGCCCACTTCTCCAGCAACTCGTCCTCGCCGTAGCCCAGCGCCCCGGCCAGCTCCACGCATTTCAGGGTGACCTCGTTGGCCACGCGCCCGGCCTTGGCCTTGGCGATCGACGCCTCCTTGGAGTTGGGCTGACGGTTGTCGGCCATCCATGCGGCCTTGAGGGTCAGCAGGCGTGCGGCCTCCCATTCCGCCTCCAGGCGGTACAGGGTCGCCTCGGCGTGGGTCACGCTCAACAGCGGCTTGGCATAGTCGAAGCGGCAGCCGGCCTTCTTCAGCAGCTCGCGGGCACGATCCAGCGAGGCCTTGGCCACGCCCACGGCCATGGCGGCGACCAGCGGGCGAGTGTTGTCGAAGGTCTCCATGACCCCGGCGAAGCCCTTCTGCACATCGATCTCGGCGTTGCCCAGCAAGTTGGCCGCCGGCACCCGGCAGTCGCTGAAGCTGATCGAGGCGGTGTCCGAGGCCTTGATCCCGAGCTTCTTCTCCAGGCGGGTAACGGTCATCCCCGGGGTGCCCTTCTCCACCACGAAGGACTTGATCGCCGCGCGGCCCAGGCCGCGATCCAGGGTGGCCCAGACCACCACCGCGTCGGCGCGGGCGCCGGAGGTGACGAAGATCTTTTCGCCATTGAGCACGTAGTGCTCGCCATCCTTGCTCGCGGTGGTGCGGATCGCCGCCGAGTCCGAGCCGCAGCCCGGCTCAGTGATCGCCATGGCCGCCCAGGTGCCGCCGAAGCGCTTGAGCTGCTCGTCGTTGGCCACCGCGGCGATGGCGGCGTTGCCCAGGCCCTGGCGCGGCATGGCCAGCAGCAGGCCGACATCGCCCCAGCACATTTCCATCACGCCCAGGCAGGCCGAGAGGTTGCCGCCGTTCTTCACGCCCGCCTCCACCGCCGCGCCCTTGCGCTTGCTCGCCGAGGTGGCGCCCACCGCGTCCGGCGAGCCGGCGTTCATGCCGTCCAGCAGGGCGGCCAGCAGGTCCAGCTCCTTGGGATAGCCGTGTTCGGCCTTGTCGTACTTGCGCGAGATCGGCCGCAGGTAGTTTTCCGCCACCTGGTGCGCCTGGTTGACCAGGCCACGGAATTTCTTCGGGGTTTCCAGGTACATGCAGGCGCTCCTCAGAGGTGCAGGCCGCCGGCCATGATGGCTACGGCGCGCAGGTCGCGGTACCAGCGCTCGGCTGGGTGTTCCTTGGTGAAGCCGTGGCCGCCGAGCAGCTGCACGGCGTCGGTGCCGATCTTCATCGCCTTCTCCGCGCAGAGCAGCCGCGCCAGGTAGGCCTCGCGGTGGAACGGTTGGCCGCGCTCGGCCAGCGCGCAGGCACGCCAGGTCATCAGGCGCATGGCGTCGAGCTCGATGGCGATGTCGGCGACCAAGAAGGCCACGCCCTGGCGATGGCTGATCGGCTCGCCGAAGGCTTCACGCTCGTTGCAGTAGCCGATCACGTAGTCCAGCGCGGCCTGCGCCGTGCCCAGGGCCAGCGCGCACCAGGCCAGGCCGCTGAGGTCGAGGAAGGCCTGGTAGTCGAATTTCGCGGCGGCCAGGCGGCGGTTCGCGTCGACCTTCACGCCCTTCAGACGGATGCGCGCGGTACCGGCGGCCTTCAGCCCCATGGCCGGCTCCGGGCGCCGCTCGACACCCTTGGCGGCGGCGTCGACCAGGAACAGCGCCGGGCCATCGGCGGCCTGCGCGGCAACCAGCAGTTGGCTGGCGTCCAGCCCGCGCAGCACCAGGCACTTCTCCCCGGACAGCAGGTAGTGGCGGCCGCGCTTGCGCGCCTGGGTCCTGAGTTCGCCGGGGTCGGCCAGCAGCTGCGGCTCGCCGACGGCCAGGCCGATCAGCGGCGGGCCCGCCTCGTCGAGGAAGGCCGGCAGCCACAGCGCCTGTTGCTCCGGGCTGGCCCAGCGACGGATGCAGTTGGCCGCCGACAGCGGCACCAGCAGCGCGGCGGCCAGGCTCAGGTCGCCACGGGCCAGGGCCTCGGCGATCAGCGCGTTGCTCAGCACGGTGCGCTCGCCGGCCATGCCGCCGTGGACTTCGCCCACGCCGTAGAAGGCCAGGCCCAGCTCCAGCGCCTGGTTGAGCAACTCGGCCGGCACCGCGGCGTTGCCGTCGGCGTCATGGGCGGCCGGGCGCAGCACCTCGGCGGCGAAGCCTTCGAGCATCTCCACCAGCATGCGCTGTTCGTCGGACAACGACAGGTCGAAGAGCCCGTCCGGGTCGCTCTTGCGGGGTTCCCGGGGCTGCTTGGCGGCGCGCTGGCTGGCCATGCGGAAGCCGCTGCGGCTACCGACGTAGAGCAGTTTCTCGAAGGGTTTGCGCAGTTTCAGGCGGTCCGGCCAGTCGGCCTGGGCCACCCGGTTGAGCACGGCCAGGGCGCGGCCCTGCACGTCGGTGGTCATGGCATCTCGCTCCACGCGGGGATGGGATGCCAGGGATCATGCGCCGGGAGTCGGCGGGGGAACCATGACCGCTTTGCCGGGAAGCGTTGGCGCGACGGTCACTGGGAGCACGGATGTAGGAGCGAGCTTGCTCGCGAACGCACCGCGCTACGAG
>NZ_JARJLT010000196.1 GCF_029335315.1 Pseudomonas citronellolis | reverse complement strand
GGCCACTCAGAAGTTGTAACTGAGCGAAGCCGTCACGTTGCGCGACGGGCCGTAGAAGCCGGAGCCGCCACTGTACAGGCTCATCAGGTACTTGCGGTTGCCGAGGTTGTTCAGGTTCAGCGACGTGCTCCAGTGCTTGTCGATCTCGTAGCTGCCCATCAGGTCGAGCAGCGCGTAGGCGTTCTGCCGCACGCGGCTGTCGTCGTCGAGCTGGATCGCGCTCTGCCAGGACACCCGGGTGCCGACCTTGGCCTGGGGCAGGCCCGGCAGCTGGTAGGTCAGGCTGCTGCGCAGGCTGTGGGTGGGCACGTACTGGCGGGCCTTGTGGCCGTCCGGGTCCTCGATGTGCACGTAGGTGTAGCCGCCCTGCAGTTGCAGGCCGGGGGCCAGCAGGCCGCTGGCTTCCAGTTCGACGCCGCGGCTCTTGAAGTCCTCGCCGTTGTAGACGGTCTCGCCGCCGGGCAGGCTCTGGTCGGTGGCTTCGGCGACGTTGCGCTGGTCGGTCTTGAACAGCGCGGCCGAGACGCTCAACTGGTCGTCGAGCAGGCTGCCCTTGATGCCGGCCTCGTAGCTCTTGCCCTCCAGCGGGTCGAGCACCTTGCCGTTGGCGTCCATCACGTACTGCGGGTTGAATATCTTGGTGTAGCTGGCGTACAGCGAGTACTGCTCGTTGAGGTCGTAGACCACGCCGGTGTAGGGCGTCACCTCGCCGTGGATGCGCACGTCGCGGGCGCTGCCGTAGTCGACGCCGTCGCTGTCGACGCTGAGCATGCGCGCGCCGAGAATCCAGTGCAGCTGGTCGGTGAGGTTCAGGCGAGTGCCGGCGTAGACACTCTTCTGCCGGTCGGTGAAGCGCGCCATCTCGATGGTGTCGTTGGTGTAGGTCAGGCTCGGCCTGGGCACCGCGCCGCTGAGCGTCTGGCCCAGGTCGGCGTCCATGAACTCGTCTTCGTTGTTGTAGTAGCCACGGTCATTGTGCCGCGAACGCCCGTAGTCCACGCCCAGGGTCAGGTCGTGCTGGCGCCCGCCGAGGCTGAACGGGCCGCTGAGCTGCGCTTCGCCGAGCAGCTGCTTCTCGCCGGAGTGGCTGTGGCTGGGGTCGGCCAGCCAGGGCGTGTCGGCGTCGTTGGCCATCAGGTAGTACATGTCGGCCTGCTGGCTCTGGTCGACGCCGGTGACGCTGAGCTTGCCCTTCCAGCCGCCGCCGAAGTCGTGGGCCAGCTCGGCGAAGGCGCGCTGGGTGTGCACGTCCCAGTAGGTCCAGTCCTGGCCGATATTGGCGCCGCGACGGCTGTAGTGGATCAGGTTGCCGGCGTAGTCGGTCAGCGGCAGCGCGCCCCAGCTGCTGCCATTGGAATTGCTCTTGTTGTCGGAGAAGCCGACGGTGAGGGTGTCCGCCTCGGTGAGGTCGAAGGCGAGCATGCCGCTGAGCACGTTCTTCTCGTGGGAGTAACGGTCCAGGTAGGAGTTGCCGGTTTCGTTGGCGTAGATGAAGCGCCCGCGTACCTTGCCCGAATCGACCAGCGGGCCGGAGGCGTCGAGGTCGACGCGACGGGTGCCCCAGGAGCCCACCGACAGCTTCACCTGCGCCTGCGGCGTGTAGGTCGGGCGCTTGCGGATGAAGTTGACGGTCGCCGAGGGGTTGCCGGTGCCGCTCATCAGGCCGTTGGCGCCGTGGAGGATGTCGACCTGCTCGTACTCGGCCAGGTCCAGGTCGCCGCTGAGCAGCCCGGCGCTGAACGGCGAGCCGATGCCGTCGTACTCGAAGTTGTTGATGTCGAAGCCGCGCGAAGTGAAGTTGGTGCGGTCGGTCTCGTACTGCTCCACCGTCACCGAGGGCGCGCTGCGCAGGGCGTCCTTGACGCTGTTCAGGTTGAAGTCGTCCAGTTGCTGGCGCGACAGCGTGGTCACGCCCTGCGGGGTTTCCCGTGGGGTCAGGCCCAGGCGCGTGGTGCTGCTGTCGCTCAGTTGCTGGTAGGCGCTCGACTTGCCGGCACCATCGGCGCTGCCCTGGATCACCGTCTCGGGCATGGCCAGGGCGCCGGCACCCTTGCCGACCACCGTTTCGGCCGGCATCTGCAAGGCCGCGTTCGAGCCGGCGCCCTGCAGCGCGTAGATGCCCTCGCCGCGCTGCACCAGCTGCAGGCCGCTGCCGCGCAGCAGCTGGCGGAAGCCATCCTCGACGCCGTAGCGGCCCTGCAGGCCCGAACTGTTGCGCCCGGCCAGCCGGGCCGGATCGAACACCAGCTGCACCCCGGCGCGAGCCGCGAAGCGCGCCAGCACATCGCTCAGCGCGCCGCCGCCGATGGCGTAGTCGCGCACGGCCTCGGCGGCCATGGCCACGCCCGAGGCCAGCGGTAGCAGCGCCAGCGCGGCGCCGCCCAGGGTGGCGGAATGCACCGCCGCCGCCAGGGCCAGGTGGGTGAATCGGCGGTTGGCGGAATGCCGTGGGTACTTCGAAACCATGCTCGTTGCCATCCTTCAGGCCGCGCGTCGCGCGGGCGCTCACCCCTCCCCACGAGGCGTGTTCACCCTCTATCCCGGACGAGTCGGAAAAAGTGCTCAGGGGGAAGCGGAGTTTTTTTCTAGCGGGCCGCCACGTTCACCCAGTAGCGGCTCATGCGCGTGACTCGCACCGGCAGGGTCAGCTCCAGGGCAGACAGCGCCTGGTCGGTATCGGCCACCGACAGCGCGCCGGATACGCGCAGCCCGGCCACTTCCGGATCGCAACGCAGCAGCCCGTGGCGGTAACGCGCCAGCTCCGCCAGCACCTCGGCCAGCGGCTGGTCGCGGGCCACCAGCATGCCCTGCTCCCACAGCGCGGCGCTGTCGTCCACCGGCGCGCTACGCAGCACCCCACGCGCGTCGAACCAGGCCTGCCGCCCGGCCGCCAGGCGCAGCGCCGGGCCGGCCTGCGGGCGAATCTCCACCGCGTGCTCGAACACCGCCACCAGGCACTGGCCGCCCAACTGGCGGACGCTGAAGCGCGTGCCCAGCGCCTCCACCACGCCCTGCTCGGCGGCGACCAGGAACGGCCGGCGCGGCGCCACGCTATCGGGATGGGTGGTGATCAGCACCTCGCCGTCGCGCAGGCGCAGGCGCCGGGCCTTGGCGTCGAAACCGATATCCAGGGCCGAACCGGTGTTCAGCACCACCTGGCTGCCGTCGGCCAGGGTCAGCGCCTTGCGCTCGCCGGTGGCGGTACGGGCGTCGGCCATCCAGCTTTCCCAGGGGCTGCTGCGCGCCACCAGCCAGCCGGCCGGCGCGGCCATCAGCAGCGTGCCGAGCAGGCGCAGGGCGCGCCGCCGGCTCAGGCCGTCCAGCCGCTGCAGGGTGCGGCGGCCGACTTCCGTGGGCACGGCGTCGAAGGTGCCGAACACCCGCTCGGCGCGCGACCAGGCCTCGCGGTGCGCGTCGCTCTGCCCGCGCCAGCGCTCGAAGGCCTGGCGCTGCGCCGCATCGGGCGCGTCGAAGCGCAGGGTCAGGACCCAGTCGGCCGCCTCTTCGAGCAGCCGCGCCTCGGCCTCCGCACGACTCATGCCTCGCAAGCCGTCATGCAGGCCACCAGGGCCTTGTGCAGGTGCCGGCGCACGCTGATCAACGCCATGCCGGTGCGTTCGGCGATCTGCTTCAGCGTGAGCTCATGGAACTGCGCCAGCAGGAACACCTCGCGGGTCTGCGCGGGCAGGCCGTCGAGCATCGCGTCGATGCGCAGCAGCGCCTCGACGATCAGCCAGTGCGCCTCCGCCGAAGGCACCTCCGCCTCCGGCAGGTGGGCGATGGCCTCGCGGTAGGCGCGCTCCACGTCCTGGCGACGCCAATGGTCGATCACCAGCCCCTTGGCCACCTGCATCAGGAAGCGCCGCGCGTCGACCGGCTGCGGCATGCGCCCGGAGCTGAAGATGCGCAGGTAGGTGTCCTGGGCGAGGTCCGCCGCGTCCGGGGCGTTGCCCAGGCGCCGACGCAGCCAGCCGAACAGCCAGCCGTGATGCTCGCCGTAGAGGCGCTCCAGCACGCCGGCCGGCGAATCCTGGGACTGAGCGGGAAACATGCGCGGGGTTCCTTGGCGCGGACGCCGGGAAGGTGAAAATGAGAAAGCGTCTCATTTTATTTCAAGACGACAGGATTTCACAATCCGTTCACCCGCCATGTGATAGTGCGGCGAAGGCCAGCATGATCGGCGCGCCCTCTTCTCATGGGCCCCCACCCCAGGCAAGCTCAGCGAAATGCCTGTAGCGCACTGATACTGGAGAGAGAAATGCCGGGCGATCGCCTCGAAGACATCGCCACCGAAGGGCTCGCGGTGCTGTTCTGCGGCATCAATCCGGGGCTGAGTTCGGCGGCCCGGGGGCAACACTTCGCCAACCGCAGCAACCGCTTCTGGCGCACCTTGCACCTGGCCGGTTTCACCCCCGAGGAACTGCGCCCGGAACACGGCCGGGAAATCCTCCGTTACCACTGCGGGCTGACCACCGTGGTCGAGCGCCCCACCGCCGGCGCCGACGAACTCTCCCGGCAGGAATTCAGCGACGCGGCCAGTGCATTCGAACGCAAGGTCGTCGGCTATGCGCCGCGCTTCGTGGCCTTCCTGGGCAAGGCCGCGTACGCGGCGCTGACCGCCCAGCGCGACATCGCCTGGGGCCGCCAGGCAGCGTGCTTCGGGAATGCGGCGGTGTGGGTTCTGCCCAATCCCAGCGGGCGCAACCGCGCATTCAGCCTCGAACAATTGGTGGCGGCGTATCGTCAACTCTATCTCGCCGCTGCGCCGGGCTCGCAGCCATGAACGAAACCCCGGACGGGCGCACATGGCGCCCGCCCGGAGCGGCTTTCAGCGGCGCTTCTCGTCGGCCAGCTTGTACAGATGACGGGCCTCCGCCGCCAGGGGGACCAGGGCGGCGGCCAGGCGCACCTGGAGATGCTTCAGGGGCAGTTCGTCCGGGCAGTCCTCCAGCAACAGCAGCAGGTCCTCCAGGGCGCTGAGGCGACGGGCCGCGGCGGCATGGAGGTGCGCCGCCGGCGCGTTGGGGTTGACGTAGAGGACGTCGCTGCACGGCATGGTGTCCGGCGCCAGGGGGATGAGATCACGCATGGCGGACCTCCTTGGCGAGGGTGCGGGGGACTACGGTACTCGGGTGCAGCACAAGGTGATGGGAGAAATCGTGCATGTTCCGTTGCTCCTTGAATGGGAAACAGGAGCCGCCATCCGCAAGGCAGAGGCGGACCGTGCAAGGGTAGGAATGCCGGGCATCGGAACAGCTGGCAGGCTGACGTCGCCTGGCACGGCCCGACTTCCCTACGCCCCACCACGGAAGAGCCGTGGCCTTCGGAATCTACGAAGGCCCACCGTAAGGCTTCAAGGCAGTTTCCGTGACGGAAGATTCACCCACTGGCGTACGAATCCCCTTGGCAACGAGTTGCTCATTTAGCAATTTGCGGCGCCGGCAAGGCCGCGCCCAGGCGGTAGAACACTCCGCCGGCGACGACGAAGGCGCCGAGCATGGCGAACATCCAGTGCGCCGGCAGGCTCGCCAGGACCCAACCGCAAAGCACCGGGCCGAGGGCGCCGCCGAGGTTGGAGAGGTTCTGCGCGGCGTAGTACATGCCACGCAGCGGCTGCGGGGCGATGCGGTCGATGAACATGTATTCGGCGGGAAATACGATGATCTCGCCGAGGGTGAACACCGTCATCGCCAGCACCCAGTGCGCCACGCTGCCGGACAGGCCGAAGCCGATCACCCCGGCCAGGAACAGCGCCAGGCCGGCCAGCAGCCAGGTTTCCAGGTGGCGCTCGTCGATGCGCCGGCCCAGCGGGTACTGCAGGGCGATCACCACCAGCGCGTTGACCGCCACCACTGTGCTGATGATGTCGTAGGCCGCCTCGGCGCTCTGCGTGGTCACCAGGTACTGCGACAGGTAGGCGGTGAACTGGCCGAACACCACCGCGCTGAGCACCCCGCCAAGGCTGAAGCAGACCAGCCGGCGATCTTCCAGCAGCACCCGGCCGACCGCCAGGAAGGCAACCGGCGCCTGCGCCGCCGGCCGCGAAGCGCGTTCGCCGTAGCGCAGGTACAACAGCAGGAAGCCCAGCCCCAACAGCGCCGAGACCACGAACGGCAGCTTCGGCTCCCAGCGCGCCAACCCGGCGCCGAGGAACGGCCCGAGGGCATAGCCGACGTTGATGAAGGTGTAGCGGATGGAGAACGCGCGGCTCTGCTCGCCGGCCGGCAGCAAGCGGCCGAGGGAGGCCTTCACCACCACGTCGACCGCCGAGTAGGCGAAGTTGAACGCCACCAGGAAGGCGAAGAACAGCCAGAGCTCGGCCGCGAAACACATGCCGACGAAACCGGCGATGAAGCAGACGCTGTAGGCGAGGATCAGCCGGTGGCTGGACAGCCGGTCGGTCAGGTAGCCGCCGTAGAGGCTCAGCACGGCGCCGGCGATCAACGCGCCGCCGACCACCAGGCCGATGTCGCCGACCCGCAGGCCGAAACTCGACGACAGGTACACCACCAGGAACGGCAGGCTGATGGCGCGCCCGAGGGTCAGCGCGAAGGTGGCGCAGAACAGCAGGTTGACCGACCGCGGGTAGCGCTTGAGGACCGCGAACATCCAGGTTCACTCGGCAGAGGCAGGTAGGCGCCTCAGCCTAGCACGGGCGCCTTCAATGGACCGCCGGGGTGATCAGGTAGCTCAGCAGCTGCTCGTCGTCGCCCGGTTCGATGGCCTGCACCGGGCGCGGCAGGTCGCGCAGCACCGCGCTCCAGAAGGCCGCTGCAGTCTTGTCCTGGCGGTAGAAGCGCACCAGCCAGGCGTCGTCGCCGGTGGTCAGCACCTGTTCGGCCATGGCGCGGGCGATGCCCCGGCGGCGGTACTTCTTGAGCACGAACAGGTCGGCCAGCTCCAGGGCGTCGATGCCCGGCAGCTCGCTGCCCTCGACCAGCAGGAAACCGGCGATGAAGCCGTCGACCAGGATCAGGTTGGCGCTCCACTGCGGCTCCTGCCAGTAGCGCGCCAGGTGCTCCTCGTGGATGTAGAAGCGGCCGTCCACTTCGACGTCCTCCTCTTCCCAGTCGGAGGTCTCGTAGGCGTAGTACTGGTAGAGGTTGCGGATCAGCTCGATGTGCTCGGGGCCGGTCCGCACCAGTTCGAGGGTGTCGGCGCTCATCGGCGGTTCTCGCGGTCGTGGGGCATGGTCGTGGGGTTCTCGGCGCGGGCGGGCGCGCATTCTTCAGCAAAACGCCCGCCGGTGCCAGCGCGCCACACCGGACAAACGCCCTGCCTCCCCTCTAGACTAGGCGCTTTCCGTCCGCCAGGAGGCGCCATGTCGCACGCCAGCTATCAGTTCACCCTCGGGCTCGACCCCCAGGCCAAGGCCGTGGTCGAGGAAGGCCTGCACGTCTACAACCTCGAGCAGATGGGCAAGCCCTCGCGCTACGACGACTTCGAGCTCTACGCCCGCGACGAGGCCGGCCAGGTGGTCGGCGGGATGTTCGGCTACTCGGGCATGGGCTGGCTGTACGTCGACTACCTGTGGCTGGACCCGCAGCAGCGCGGCGCCGGCCTGGGCGCGCAACTGCTGGCGCTGGCCGAGGACGAGGCGCGGCGCCGGGGTTGCGTCGGGGTCTTCCTCTACACTTACAGCTTCCAGGCGCCGGGCTTCTACAAGAAACAGGGCTTCGAGCTGATGGGCGTGCTGGAGGATTGCCCGCCGGGGCACCAGCGTTTCTACCTGAAGAAGCGCCTGGCGGCCTGACCGCGTTCGGCCATGGAGGGCCCGCGCCATGGACTTCCTGTTAGAACTTCTGACCGAAGTCGTCTGCTACAAGGTGGGCTTCTTCGTGCTCAAGTGCGTGACGCTGGGCCGCTTCCAGGGCAAGAGCAGCTACTGGGACGGGCTGGTGTCGCTGGTGGGCGGAGTGGTGCTGCTTTCGCCGCTGATCGGCTGGATCGCCTGGCTGATCGTCACCGACGCCTGATCGCGGGGCGCCCTCTCGTCAACCCGCCCTGCCCTCCGCAGCCTCGAAGATCGCCAGCAGGTCGAGGACGGTGCTCTCCAGGTAATCCCCCGCGCGGTAGGCCGGCTTCACCGCGTCCCAGCCGGCGATCACCGCCTGCGGGCGTTCGATGAAGCGGCCGACCAGCTGGAACTGCGCGTCCAGCACCGCCACCACCGGGATGGCGATGCGCTCCAGGCCCAGGCGCTGTTGCAGGTCGTCTTCGGCGCGACCCTTGGAGATCAGCGCGAGGCCCACGCGCGGCTGCTGGCGGCACAGCCAGTCCAGCGCGGTGACGTTGATATGGCAGTCCGGGCACCACATCTCCCCGGCCACCAGCAGGTGGTAACGGCCCTGCACGGCGGCCAGGCGCTCGCGGGTGGCCGGGCCGATGCAGGCCGGGTCGGCGAGGCGTTCGCGCGCGGCCTGCACGCCGGCGATTTCTTCCGCCAGGCCGTGGGCGACGAAGGCCTCGAAGGGTTCGCCGATGGCGACGAGTTCAGCATAGCTGGCCATGGGGATGCTCCGCTGTGGGTCGATCGGCGCATCCCAGCAGAAATGGCCGGCGGCGTCTATCGCTTGAGCGGGGTCAGCGCCGGCGCCTGCTCGTCCAGCAGCAGCCACACCAGCAGCTTCGCCGGCTTGCTGGCGCTGGCGTTGCGCGACACCAGGTGCGGTGTGTTGGCCGCCTCGAACCAGGACTGGCCGGCCTTGTAGGTCACCGGCGGCTGGCCTTCCAGCTGCGAGACCACCGCGCCTTCCAGCACGTAGGCGAAGACCGCGCCGGCGTGCGCGTGGGGCACCGACGCCTGGCCGGGCTTGTAGCTGACCTCGATCATCAGGCCCTTCTTGCCCGGCGCGTCGGCCAGGGCGTGTTCCTGCAGGGTGGTGATCTTCTCGTGCTCGCCACTGGCGTCGTGGGCCAGGGCCGGCAGCGACAGCGCCAGGACCAGGCCGGCGAACAGCAATGGAAGGGGTTTGCGGATGGACATGCGGCTGCTCCTCGGGCCTGCGGCCCCTGCGGGTTCCCGGGGCGCTTCGACGCCCCACGCCACCAAGCTACGCCCGGCGCCGCTCAGGCCCAATAGCCAATTCCGGGAGGTTTCACCAGGCCACTGGCGTGGCGCGCCATCCCAGTCATGATCGCGGCGCTGGACTTCGACCCGGCCTAGCCGATGAACAGCCGGTAGGCCGGGTTCTCGCTTTCGTCCCAGTAGCGGTAGCCGATGCCGTCGAGCACCGCGTCCAGCTCGCCGCGCTCGTGCTCGGGCACCTGCAGCCCGGCCAGCACGCGGCCATCGGCGGCGCCGTGGTTGCGGTAGTGGAACAGGCTGATGTTCCAGCGCCCGCCCAGCTGGTCGAGGAAGTTGAACAGCGCGCCGGGGCGTTCGGGGAATTCGAAGCGCAGCAGGCGCTCCTGCTCCACCTGCGGCGCGCGGCCGCCGACCATGTGGCGGATGTGCAGCTTGGCGGTTTCGTTCTCGGTCAGGTCCAGCACCGGGAAGCCCTGCCCGCGCAGCTGCGCCACCAGCGCCTGGCGCGGGTCGTTCTGCGGGTGGGTCTGGATGCCGACGAAGATCTGCGCTTCCTCGCTGCGGTTGTAGCGGTAGTTGAACTCGGTGATCTGGCGCTTGCCCACCGCCTCGCAGAAGGCCTTGAAGCTGCCCGGCCGCTCGGGGATGGTCACTGCCAGGATGGCCTCGCGCTGCTCGCCCAGCTCGGCGCGCTCGGCCACGTGGCGCAGGCGGTCGAAGTTGATGTTGGCGCCCGAGTCGATGGCCACCAGGGTCTGCCCGGCCGCGTCGTCGCGGGCCACGTACTTCTTGATCCCGGCTACGGCCAGGGCGCCGGCCGGCTCGGTGATCGAGCGGGTGTCGTCGTAGATGTCCTTGATCGCCGCACAGATTTCGTCGCTGCCGACGGTGATGACCTCGTCCACGTAGTGGCGGCACACCTCGAAGTTGTGCGCGCCAATCTGCGCCACCGCCACGCCGTCGGCGAAGATGCCCACCTGCGGTAGCACCACCCTTTCGCCGGCGGCCAGCGCGGCCTGCAGGCAATTGGAATCGTCCGGCTCGACGCCGATCACGCGGATTTCCGGGCGCAGGTATTTGACGTAGGCGGCGATCCCGGCGACCAGGCTGCCGCCGCCCACCGGCACGAAGATGGCGTCCAGGCGCCCCGGGTGCTGACGGAGGATTTCCATGGCCACGGTGCCCTGGCCGGCGATCACGTCGGGGTCGTCGAACGGCGGCACGAAGGTGTAGCCGTGCGCCTCGACCAGTTGCAGCGCGTGGGCCAGCGCCTCGGGGAAGGCATCGCCGTGCAGCACTACCTTGCCGCCCCGGGAGAGCACACCCTGCACCTTCAGCTCGGGGGTGGTGCGCGGCATGACGATGGTCGCGCTCACGCCCAGCTCCTTCGCCGCCAGCGCCAGGCCCTGGGCGTGGTTGCCGGCGGACGCGGCGATCACCCCGCGCCCGCGCTCCTCCATCGTCAGCTGCGCCAGCTTGTTGTAGGCGCCGCGAATCTTGAAGCTGAACACCGGCTGCAGGTCCTCGCGCTTGAGCAGCACCTGGCAGCCGAGGCGCTCGGACAGCTGCCGCGCGGGTTGCAGCGGGGTTTCGATGGCCACGTCGTAGACCGGCGCGGCGAGGATCTTGCGCACGTATTCCTTGAGCAATGCGTCCTGGCTCATACGCGCGCCTCGCGGGTTCGGCCGGCGGCCGGCAGGGAATCGAGCACCTCGGTGCCGTAGGCGTTGTCGACCGCGCAGCGCCACTGGCCGTCGGCCTCGCGGCGGAACACGTAGGTGGCCTTGCGCGCCTGCACCTGCGGGCCCTCGTCGGTCTCCCCGGCGACCAGGGTGCGCGCCAGCACCAGCGCGGTATCGCCGGCCTCGAGCACTTCCATGGTGGCCTGGCGAACCTGCAGGCTGCCGTGGAAGAACTGGTCGATGGTTTCGAAGGCGCGGCGGATCTGCGCCTTGCCGCAGACGCTGAGGCCCGGGCGCAGCACCAGGGTGGCGTCGTCGGTGTAGAAGTCCATGAGCGGGTCGAACTGCCGGGCGTTGATCAGTCGATCCGCCTGTTCGATGGCCTGGGTCACGCGGTGGGAGGTCATTGCCTGTCTCCTGCTGGGCTCTTCGTTTCGGGGCCCTGGAGACAGTGATGAAAAACCCGCCTCGAGGGCGGGTTCTGTGGACGTCGGCTAACCCGCCAATGACGTAATGGCGGTAATAATGATTCGGCCGAAGTTCAGGGTTGTGCGGGTCATGGCGGCCAACTTAGGCGATGCCGACGGGCGCCGTCAAGTGCCGGCGCCCATTCCCTCAGGCGCCCAGCAGCGCGCCGAGGTCCAGCGCGGCGCCGTTGCGCGGCGGGCACCAGTAGTAGCCGCCGGTGAGCGGGCGACTGAAGCGGTAGAGGGCGTCGACGATGCCGTCGTCCAGGCCACTCATGCGCCGCAGCTGCGCCTCGAAGGCGTCCAGGCCGTGGCCGAAGGCGAGGAACATCAGGCCGGCGTCGGCGCCCGCGGTCCAGGGCATCGAGCGGCGCACCACGAAGGCCTCGGGCTCGAAGCTTTCCTGGGCGGTGCGCTTGACGTGGGCGGACTCGGGGGCGTCGTCCAGCTCCTCGTTGTCGCGCTTGCGGCGGCCGATGATGTCGTCCTGCTCGGCCTGCGGCAGCGCGGCGAACGCCTGCAGCTGGTGGCGCCATTGCTGGATGGCGGCGAAGCTGCCGCCGTCCAGGCCGGCGCCGGCGCCGGCGACGATGGCCGCCGCCACGGCGTCCTCGTCCTGCGGGTTCTCGGTGCCGTCCTCGTAGCCGGTCAGGTCGTGGCCGCTGCCGTGGCGGAAGGCTTCCACGCTGTCCACCAGCACCAGTGCCGGAGCCAGTTCGCGCTCCAGTTCGTGGCTGCGCAGCAGCAGCTCGCCGCGCTCCGTGCCGCGCAGCCAGAGCCACAGGGCATGCTGGGTGGAGGGGTTGTCGACGCCCGCGCCGGACAGCGCCGGGAACGCGCGCAGCCCGTCGATCTCGCGGCCCAGGGCATGCACCAGCGACGCCCCGAAGCCGACCACCAGCGCCTCGCCATCGGCCAGCCGCAGCAGGCGGTCGAGGGCGGCCGGCAGTTGCCCGGCGTCTTGCAGGTCGAAGAACAGGTGACGGGCCTGGGCGGGCACCGGGGTGGCGAGAATGCCGGGCTGGTAGAGGCTCATGGGGCGTCCTTGTGCAAAAAGCCGCGATTCTACTGGCTGCCGGCGGTTTTCCATACCCGCCGTGTCAATGCGACATGCCCGCGGCCCTCTCCCGCCGCGCGCGGCGCCAGCGCAGCAGCAGGGCCACGCCCAGCGCCAGCAGCGCCACCCCGCCGAGGATCGCCAGGCGGTACGGGCGCAGGTCGCCGAGCAGCCGCTCCAGCAGGTTGCCGGCCCAGTAGCCGGCGCCGCAGAACAGCAGCGCCCAGGCACCGGCGCCGAGCAGATTGGCGAGCAGGAAGCGTCCCGGCGGCACGCCGCTGGCGCCGATCGCCAGCGGCCCGGCCAGGCGCATGCCATAGAGGAAGCGCACGGCGAACACGGCCAGGAACGGGTGCCGGCCGATGAGTTCGCTCAACCGCTGCAGTGCATCGGTCTGGCGGCGCAGGCGCGGCAGCAGCTGGCTGCCGCCGCGCCGGCCGACCCAGTACAGCGCCTGGTCGCCGAGCAGGCCGCCGAGCATCGCGCAGCCCAGCACCGGCCAGAGCTTCAGCAAGCCCTGGTGCACCGCCAGGCCGGCGAGCAGCAGCAGGCTTTCACCCTCCAGCAGGCAGCCGACCAGCACGGCCCAGTAGCCGTAGTCGGCGAGCAGGTGGGAAAGGTCGGGGTGGGAAGGCATGGCCACAGCCTAGACTAGGCGGTCACGAAACGCCCTTTGGGTCAGCATTTTCCGTCCGGGCGTTGTTGTTATCGAACACCACCTGTCAAATATTTCTGACTACCGGCACATTGCAACCCCAATAAATCAAACGATTAGACGAATCAAGCCGGTACGCCTGTCATTTTTTTCATTCAACCCCTCTGTAATCGTTTGACATATTTTACGTCTTTGGCAGACTGCTCGCCCGTCGCGAACCGGCCGGCAGCCCTCCCTGCCCGCCGACCCGGTGCGAGCCGGGCCGCCAAGTCCAAAAACAAAAACCTGCCAACCTGCGCCTCCCTACCCGCCAAGCGCAGTTGGCCAGCCAATGGAAAGAACGAACAAATGCTGATCTGGTTTGTCGGGATCTATCTGCTGATCACGGTCATCGTCGGCTTCTACGCCGCGACCCGCGTGCACAACTCCTCGGACTACGCAGCGGCCGGCCGCAGCATGTCCTTCCCCCTGGTCGTGACCATGGTGTTCGCCACCTGGTTCGGCTCCGAAGCGGTTCTGGGCATTCCCGCCACCTTCCTCCAGGAAGGCTTCGCCGGGATCATCGAAGACCCCTTCGGTTCCTTCGGTTGCCTGATGCTGGTTGGCCTGGTGTTCGCCCGCCCGCTGTACCGCCTGAACCTGATGACCATCGGTGACTTCTTCCGCAAGCGCTTCGGCCAGCACGTGGAAATCTTCACCAGCCTGGTGATCATCATCTCCTACATGGGTTGGGTCGCCGCCCAGCTGACCGCCCTCGGCGTCTGCTTCAGCGTGCTCTCCGACGGCGCCATCACCACCACCCAGGGCATGCTGCTGGGTACCGTGATCGTGCTGCTGCACACCCTGTTCGGCGGCATGTGGTCCGTGGCCCTGACCGACTTCCTGCAGATGATCATCATCGTCTGCGGCCTGTGCTACCTGGTCTGGCTGATCGGCGACATGGCCGGCGGCCCGCAGGTGGTGATCAGCCACGCCGCGGCCGAAGGCAAGTTCCACTTCCTGCAGGGCACCTCGGCCAAGGACATCGTCGCCTTCCTCGGCGCCGCCGTGACGATGATGTTCGGCTCGATCCCGCAGCAGGACGTGTACGCCCGGGTGATGTCGGCCAAGACCGAGAAGATCGCCTCGCGCGCCACCATGACCGGTGCCTGCTGCTACATCGTGTTCTGCATGCTGCCGATCTTCCTGACCTACGCCGCGTCGATGATCGACCCGCAGATGGTCCAGCACTGGCTGAACGAAGACGCCCAGCAGATCCTGCCGCACCTGATCATGGAGCGTACCCCGATGTTCGCCCAGATCATGTTCTTCGGCGCCCTGCTCTCGGCGATCATGTCCTCGGCCTCCGGCGCCCTGCTGGCGCCGTCGGTGACCCTGACCGAGAACATCCTCAAGCCGATGCTGCCGAAGCTGACCGACCAGCAGGCGCTGAAGCTGATGCGCGCCAGCGTACTGGGCATGACCATCGCCACCTGCGTGTTCGCCCTGTACTCCAACGCCAGCATCTACGAGATGGTCGGCAACGCCTACAAGGTGACCCTGGTCGCCGCCGTGGTACCGCTGTTCTTCGGCCTGTTCTGGAAGCGCGCCACTACCCAGGGCGCCCTGACCGCGATCGCCTGCGGCCTGATCGGCTGGATCTCGCTGGAGATGGGCCACCAGGAAACCGACTTCTGGCCGCCGCAGCTGGTCGGCCTGATCTGCAGCGCCTTCGGCATGATCATCGGCTCCCTGGCCCCGCAGTTCAGCAAGAACCACGGCGACCACACCGAGACCCTGACCGCCCAGGCCGCTGCCGCCGCCGCGAACTGAGTCGTCCGCTCCACGAAAAAGCCCCGCCTCGGCGGGGCTTTTTCTTTTCCGGGGTCGCGCCGGCCACGTCGCGGGGGTGACGCCGGCGCCCGCGAAAGGCACGACCTCCCATAGGAGCGAGCTTGCTCGCGAACCGCCCAGCCGCACATCCGTTCGCGGGCAAGCTCGCGCCTACACGGGCCCGTCGACCAGCGTGCGGCGCTTGCCGTCGACGCTGCGCAGCGGCAGCGAGGCCGGATCGAAGCCGTCGATGCAGCAGGCGTTCACGCTGAGCTGGGTCGGGTCGCTGCGCCGCTGGTGGTACATATAGATGCCGCACTGCCCACAGAAATAATGCAGGGCCACGCCGCTGTTCCAGCGGTACAGGCGCAGCGCCTCGGCGCCACGGGTGACCTGCAGGTTGTCGCGCGGCACCGTGGCCATCAGCGCGTTGCGCTTGCTGCACAGCGAGCAGTCGCAGCGGATCAGTTCGTCCAGCTCGGCGTCGAAGGCAATGGCCACGGCGCCGCAGTGGCAGCTTCCGGTGTAATGCATGGCGGTTCCTCCCGAATCGAGGGCAAAGGATAGCCTAACCGGTAATTCGTGACTTCAGATCAAATATCCTTTGTCGCAGCCTGCGTTTTTCTCAGCAGTGCTTCTCCGGACAATGCGCCCCACTGCCACTCACTTCCGGCGCATCCCACCCCACTGGAGCAAGCCATGCCCCTCGCCCTGCTGGCGCTGACCCTCAGCGCCTTCGCCATCGGTACGACGGAGTTCGTCATCGTCGGCCTGATCCCCACCGTCGCCGGCGACCTCGGCGTCACCCTACCCTCCGCCGGCCTGCTGGTCAGCCTCTACGCCCTCAGCGTGGCCATAGGCGCGCCGCTGCTCACCGCACTCACCGGCAAGGTGCCGCGCAAGGCCCTGCTGGTCGGCCTGATGGCGCTGTTCACCATCGGCAACCTGGTGGCCTGGCGGGCACCCAGCTATGAAGCGCTGATCGTCGCGCGCATCCTCACCGGCCTGGCCCACGGGGTGTTCTTCTCGGTCGGCTCGATCATCGCCACCAACCTGGTGAGCAAGGACAAGGCCGCCAGCGCCATCGCCACCATGTTCAGCGGCATGACCGTGGCCTTCGTCACCGGCATCCCGCTGGGCACCTTCATCGGCCAGCACTTCGGCTGGCGCACCACCTTCCTGGTGGTGGCCGCCTTCGGCCTGGTGGCGCTGCTCGGCGCCCTGCTGTTCGTACCGAAGAACGTCCGGCACAACCCGCCGGCGCCGCTGCTGCGCCAGGCCCGCGTGCTGCTGCAACCGCGCCTGCTGTTGGTCTACGCGATGACCGCGGTGGGCTACGGCGGCTCGCTGATCGCCTTCACCTTCCTCGCGCCGATCCTCCAGGACCTCGCCGGTTTCAGCCCGAACATGGTCGGCCTGGTGCTGCTGGCCTACGGTGTATCGGTGGCCGTGGGGAATATCTGGGGCGGCCGCCTGGCCGACCGCCAGGGCCCGGTGAGCGCGCTGAAGACCATCTTCCTGCTGCTGGCCGCGGTGCTGCTGGTGCTGACCTTCACCGCCCCGCACCCGGCGCTGGTGGTGCTGACGGTGCTGGCCTGGGGCGCGGTGGCCTTCGGCAACGTGCCCGGCCTGCAGGTCTACGTGGTGCAGCAGGCCGAGCGGGTGGCGCCGGAAGCGGTGGACGTGGCCGCCGGCTTCAACATCGCCGCCTTCAACCTCGGGGTGGCCGGCGGCTCCTGGGGCGGCGCCCTGGTGGTCAGCCACCTGGGCCTCGGCCACACGCCCTGGATCGCCGCGCTGGTGACCCTCGGCGCCTTCGCCCTGACCGTACTCAGCGGCCGTCTCGACCGCCGCAACGACAACACCGAAGCCGCTTTCGCGGCCCACTGAAGCACGATCGACAAGGAGATTCCCATGAGCATTCCCGCCCTCGGCCTCGGCACCTTCCGCCTCAAGGACCAGGTGGTCATCGACTCGGTTTCCACCGCCCTCGAACTGGGCTACCGCGCCATCGACACCGCGCAGATCTACGGCAACGAAGCCGAGGTCGGCCAGGCCCTGGCGGCCAGCGGCGTGGCCCGCGGCGAGCTGTACCTGACCACCAAGATCTGGACCGAGAACCTGTCCCGCGACACGCTCATCCCGAGCCTGGAAGACAGCCTGCGCAAGCTGCGCAGCGACTACGTCGACCTGCTGCTGATCCACTGGCCGTCGCCCGGCGGCCTGGTGCCGGTGGCCGAGTACATGCAGGCCCTGGCCGAGGCCAAGGCGCGCGGCCTGGCCCGCGAGATCGGCGTGTCGAACTTCACCCTGGCGCTAATGCAGGAGGCCATCGACGCGGTCGGCGCCGGCGAGATCGCCACCAACCAGGTGGAGCTGCACCCCTACCTGCAGAACCGCAAGGTCGCCGAATTCGCCCGCCAGCACGGCATCCGCATCACCTCCTACATGACCCTGGGCTACGGCAAGGTGCTGGGCGACCCGGTGATCGGCGCGATCGCCGAACGCCACGCCGCCACCCCGGCGCAGGTGGTGCTGGCCTGGGCCATGCAACTGGGCTACGCGGTGATCCCCTCCTCCACCAAGCGCGCCAACCTGGCCGGCAACCTCGCCGCCCGCGAGCTGCGCCTGAGCGACGCCGACCTGGCCGCCATCGCCGCCCTGGATCGCGGCGAGCGCATCACCAGCCCGGCCGGCCTGGCCCCGGCCTGGGACTGAAGCCGGCGGCTTGCGCTGCGGCCACGGCACGGGTAAATGTCGTGGCCGCACATTCATTCAGACAGGAGCAACCCCATGGATCTCGGAATCGCTGGACGCTGGGCGCTGGTCTGCGCGGCCAGCAAGGGCCTGGGCAAGGGCTGCGCCAAGGCGCTGGCCGGCGAAGGCGTGAACCTGGTGATCAACGCCCGCGGCGCCGAGGCGCTGGAAGCCACCGCTGCGGAACTGCGCCGGCACAACCCGGCCATCGAGGTTCGCGCGGTGGCCGGTGACGTCGGCAACGCCGAGGTGCGCGCGGCGCTGCTGGCGGCCTGCCCGCAGGTGGACATCCTGGTCAACAACGCCGGCGGCCCGCCGCCCGGCGACTTCCGCGACTGGGGCCGCGAGCAATGGCTGGCGGCGCTGGAGCTGAACATGCTCACCCCCATCGAGCTGATCAAGGCCACGGTGGACGGCATGGCCGAGCGCGGCTTCGGCCGGGTGGTGAACATCACCTCGTCGGCGGTGAAGGCGCCGATCGACATCCTCGGCCTGTCCAACGGCGCGCGCAGCGGTCTTACCGGCTTCGTCGCCGGCCTCGCCCGCCAGGGCCGCCTGGCTTCGCGCAACGTCACGCTGAACGCGATCCTGCCCGGCTCCTTCGACACCGACCGCCTGCGCAAGGGCCTGGGCGACGACCAGGACAAGCTCGGGCAGTGGCTGCAGGCGATCCCCGCCGGGCGCTTCGGCACGCCGGACGAGTTCGGCGCCTTCTGCGCCTTCATCTGCAGCGCCCACGCCGGCTACCTGACCGGGCAGAACCTGCTGCTCGATGGCGGCGCTTATCCGGGGACGTTCTGACCTTTCGGGGCGTGCGTGAATCGCGGCCATGGGCCGCTCCTGCGAACGCAACACGGCACTATCCTGTAGGAGCGGGCCATGCCCGCGATTTCGCGGACCAGGTCCGCTCCTGCAATTCCGCTCAGGCCCTGGCTTTTGCTCCTGGGATTTCCAGAGGAACCTCCGCGCACGCCCAAGCGCTGCGCCACGCCCGGACAACAAGACGCCGCCCCCCATCCGCGGGGATGACGATTGATGGAAAGACCGCGATGAAAGTCCAATCCGAAGAACTGCGCACCTTCATCACGGTGATCGACAGCGGCTCGATCACCGCCGCCGCCGACCAGCTCGGCCTCACCGCCTCGGCGGTGAGCCGGACCCTGGCGCGGCTGGAAGACAAGCTCGGCACCACCCTGCTCAACCGCACCACGCGGCGCATGAAGCTCACCGAGGAAGGCCAGTTCTTCCTCGACAGCGCGCGGCACATCCTGGGGCAGATGGAGGAACTGGAGGAGCGCCTGGCGCTGCGCCGGCAGAAGCCGTCCGGGCGCCTGCGGATCAACGCCGCCTCGCCGTTCATGCTGCACGCCGTGGTACCGCACATCGACGCCTTCCGCGCGCAGTACCCGGACATCGAGCTGCAGTTGAACACCAACGACCTGAACATCGACCTGCTGGAACAGAGCACCGACATCGCCATCCGCATCGGCACCCTCAGCGATTCGACCCTGCACGCCCGGCCCCTGGGCAGCAGCCGGCTGAACCTGCTGGCCAGCCCGGCCTACCTGCAGCGCCACGGCGCGCCGCACAGCGTCGAGGAACTGGCGCGGCACAGCCTGCTCGGCTTCACCCAGCCGGAGAGCCTGAACATCTGGCCGCTGCGCCACGCCGGCGGCGAGAGCCTGGCGATCACCCCGAACCTGTCCGCCTCCAGCGGCGAGACCCTGCGCCAGCTGGCCCTGGCCGGCCAGGGCATCGCTTGCCTGGCGGGCTTCATGACCTGCCAGGACATCGCCGCCGGGCGCCTGGTCAAGGTGCTGAGCGGCGACGTGCGGGAAACCCACCAGCCGATCAACGCCGTGTACTACCGCAACTCGCAGCTGGCGCTGCGCATCCAGTGCTTCCTCGACTTCATCCAGGCGCGGTTGGCGGCCACGCTGGAGCCCTGACCCTGAAAGCCTGAATCAGTCCGGCACCGGCGCGCTCAGCGCCGGCTGCTTCGGCTGGCTGCTCAGGGTGGTGCCGACCGAGGCGACGATGATCGCGGCGATGGCCAGCCATTGCAGCGAGGTCAACTGCTCGCCGAGGAATACCAGCCCGGACAGCGCGCCGAAGGCCGGCTCGATGCTCATCAGGGTGCCGAAGGTGCGCGCCGGCAGGCGGTTCAGCGCGATCATCTCGAGGGTATAGGGCAAGGCGCTGGAGAGCACCGCCACGCCGAGCAGCGCCGGCACCAGGTGCAGGTCCAGCAGCGCGGTGCCGGCATGGGCGATGCCAATGGGGGCGATGCACAGCGCGGCGATGCTCACGCCCAGGGCCGCCGTCTCGGTGCCATGGTCGCTGCCGGCGCGCTGGCCGAACAGGATGTACAGCCCCCAGCAAACCCCGGCGCCCAGCGCCAGGGCGGCGCCGGTCGGGTCGACGCCGTGGCCGAGGTCGCCGATCGGCAGCAGCAGCCAGAGGCCGAACACGGCGATGGCGATCCACAGGAAGTCGATCGGCTTGCGCGAGAAATACAGCGCCACCGCCAGCGGCCCGGTGAACTCCAGCGCCACGCCGATACCCAGCGGCACGGTGCGCAGGGCCATGTAGAACATCAGGTTCATGCCGCCCAGGGTGATCCCGTAGGCCAGCAGCGGGCCCCAGGATTTGCGCGGGATCGGCTTGCTCCACGGGCGTAGCAGCGCCAGCAGGATCACCGCCGCGAACAACAGGCGCATGGCCGTCACGCCCTGGGCGCCGAGCACCGGGAACAGGCTCTTGGCCAGGGACGCCCCGCTCTGGATCGAGGCCATGGAGACGATGAGCACGGCGACCGGCAGGAACAGCGTGGCGAAACGGGAACGCGGCATGGAAGGCAGACCGAAAAGTTGAATTGCAGCCAGGTACCTGGCGTATGCTTATGCGCAACATAATGCGCAAAATCGGTCGAATGAGCAATATATTGCCCACCCCCAGCGAACGCCCCAATGTCCTCGTCCACGTCGCCGACAACGTCAAGGCGCTGCGCCGCGCCGCCGGCCTGAGCCAGGACGCCCTGGCCAAGGGCGCCGGCGTCAGCCGGCGGATGCTGGTGGGCATAGAGGGCGGCGACACCAACGTCAGCCTGGCCACCCTCGACCGCATCGCCGCGGGCCTGGGCGTGACCTTCGCCGACCTGGTGCGCGCGCCGCAGACCGGCGACCTCTCGCGCATCGACGTGGTGGCCTGGGCCGGGCGCCGCGCCGACAGCCGCGGCACCCTGCTGGCGAGCACCCCGGCAGGGCGCCAGGCCGAGCTGTGGCACTGGTCGCTGGCGCCGGGCGACCGCTACGACGCCGAGCCCGACGCCGAGGGCTGGTACGACATGGTCTATGTCATCGAGGGCAATCTGACGCTGGAGATTGGCGATCAGCGTTGGGAGGTGGCTTGCGGGGGCTTCCATGTGTTCAAGAGCAACCAGCGGTTTTCCTACCGGAACCTGGGGGATGGGTTGCTGCGTTTTGTGCGCAATGTGGTGAATTGAGAGCGAGCAAGCTCGCGCCTACGAAAAGCCCCCACCCTGCAACGAAAAAGACCCGCCGAAGCGGGCCTTTGTCGCATACCGAAAGCCTCAGAAGCTCTGCGGCATCTCGCCCCGCGCCAGGCGCGCGTTGATGTCGGCGACCACCGCCGGCAGCTCGACGATGGTGTCGATCAGGTAGTGCGGGCGCGAGCCTTCGAACATCCGGCCGATGCGCTGGCGCTCCTGCTCCAGTTTGTCGGCCGGTAGCGCCTGGTACTGCTCCCAGGTCAGGCCCAGGGCGTTGCCCGAGCAGGTCAGCGCCACGGTCCACATACCGGCGCGGCGGCCTTCGAGGATGCCCGGCCAGGTGTCGTCGACCTTGACACAGGCGGCCACGTCGTCGATGCCCAGGGCGATCACGTTGGCCAGCGCCTGGGCCGGGTGCGGGCGGCCGTTGGGCACTTCGTCGGTGGCCACCACGTGGTCGGCTACGTAGCCGTTGGTCTTCGCCAGGGCGACGACCTTTTCCATCACCACCACCGGGTAGCCGGAGCAGGAGCCGATCTTCAGCCCGCCCTGGCGCAGCGAGGCGATGGCGTCGAGGGCGCCGGGGATCAGCGCCGAGTGCTCGGCGATCTTCTCGATCTGCAGCGGCATGAAGCGTTCGTAGATGGCGGTGACGTCGTCGTCGCTCGGCGCGCGGCCGAACTTGGCCCGGTAGCGCTCGGCGATGGCCGGGATGTCGCACAGGGTGCGGATGTGGTCCCACTTGCCCATGCCCATCGGGCCGCGGGCCTCTTCCAGGCTGACCTGCACGCCGAACTCGGCGAAGGCCTCGACGAAGATCTGGGTCGGCGCGAAGGAGCCGAAATCGACCACGGTGCCGGCCCAGTCGAGCACGACGGCTTGCAGTTGCTTGGGTTGTTCGTAGTTCATCGGGGGCGATCCTGTCTGGCTGGGCGCAGGCAGTGCCTGCGCCGGGAAAAGGGGTTCAGATCTCGAAGACTTCCATCTCGCGCAGGCTCTCGGCGATCGCCGCCACCGCCTCGCGCATGCCCTGGGCGCCGACCTGGCCGATGCAGCCGACGCGGAAGGTTTCCACCTGGGTCAGCTTGCCCGGATAGAGGATGTAGCCCTTCTCGCGCACCCGGCCGTAGAACTCGCTGAAGCTGTAGCGCGCGTCGCGCGGGGCGTGGAAGGTGACGATGATCGGCGCCTGGATTTCAGCCGGCAGGAAGCTGCGGAAGCCGAGCTTGGCCATCTCGTCGAGCAGAGTCTGGCAATTGTTTGCGTAACGCTGATGACGGGCCGCGAGACCGCCCTCCTCGCCGTACTGGGTCAGCGCCTCGTGCAGCGCGGCGACCACGTGGGTCGGCGGGGTGAAGCGCCACTGGCCGGTCTTGGCCATGTAGGCGTGCTGGTCCTGCAGGTCCATCGACAGGGAGTGGCAATTGCCGGCGCTGGCCGCCAGCGCGCTGTTGCGGGCGAAGACGAAGCCCATGCCGGGCACGCCTTCCAGGCACTTGCCGGAGGCGGCGATGAGCGCGTCGAAGGGCACCTTGCGGGCGTCGATGTCGAGGGCGCCGAAGGAGCTCATGGCGTCGATGATCAGGCGCTTGCCGTGGGCCTCGATCACCTTGGCGATGGCTTCCAGCGGGTTGAGGATGCCGGTGCTGGTCTCGCAGTGGATCAGCGCCACGTGGGTCACGGCCGGGTCGGCGGCGAGCAGGCGGTCGACGTCCTCGGCGGTGGTCGGCACGTCCTCTTCGGTCTCGAAGGTCGTGAAGTCGCGGCCGATCACCTGGCAGATCTTCGCCAGGCGCTTGCCGTAGGCGCCATTGATCAGCACCAGCACCTTGCCGTCGCGCGGCACCAGGGTGCCCACCGCGGCTTCCACCGAG